>CAZFWQ010000059.1:2894-8712 GCA_964522755.1 uncultured Oscillospiraceae bacterium
GGCATGATTTCCCGGCGGAGATTCAGATTGAAATCCACTTTCCGGATTCCGCGGACTCCAGTATGGAATCCAGCAGAACCTGATTGGCCAATCCGTCGGCAAGGGTTGCCGACAGCCCATCGCCCCGGCCATTCAGGATGTCAAAGAAAGACTGCATCTGGTCGCTCCTGCAGTTCTCCGGAAGGGCAATGCGGTGGTAATCCTTGGCATTTCCCGATATGGCACCCAGGCAAATATCAAGCGAATCTGCATCTTCCAGGTTATAGACAAGACCACCCTTGGTTCCGTAAACTTCAAATCTCTGGTAATTTCCACGACCAATGGCATACCGCGTGATGCCGAGTGTCGCCGAAGCCCCGTTTGCCATGGCCGCCATGACATTGCAGTAGTCATCCACATCCACTTTCTGCGGAAGTCCCGTTTCAAGATTTTTACGGGTTTCGGTGAAGGTACCGGTCTGTGCCGATACCATGGTGATATCACCGACAACGAAACGAATCAGGTCAAGCAAATGAGATCCGAGATCTCCCAAAGCGCCGGAACCGGTTATCGCTTTGTTGAAGCGCCAGATCAGCGGCAGTTCGGAATTGAGTGCCCACCCCTGGAAGTACTGCGCATAGATATGGCGGATTTCTCCCAGGTGTCCCTCGGCAATCAATTGTCTCGCAAAACGCGCAGCCGTCTTGTAGCGGTACGAAAAAGTGATCATATGCCTTATCCCGCTTTCATCCGCCGCTTCCTTCAGCTGGCGGACTTCTTCGGTATTCAGGGCAGTCGGTTTCTCCAGGGCGAAGGGCATGCCGGACCTGATTGCATCCCTGGCAATCGGGAAATGCGCATCGTTCGGCGTGCAGATGGACACTGCATCGATATCATGGCATCTGAACATTTCCATGTGATTGTCAAACAGCATGGCCTCCGGAATTTCATACTGGATGCCTGCTTTTTCCAATGTTTCACGGTTGATGTCGCACAACGCGACCAGTTCGGCATCCTTGCTTGCCTTGATGCCGGCGATATGGTTTCTGCTGATGCCGCCAATCCCGATAACGCCCATCCTGATTTTGTTCATTGCGAATCTCCTTTTCCTGTCTTTGATGCAACTGTCGGGCTTATGACAACATAAAGTATAGCATTACGGAAATTGAATTCAAAGACCGGGAATCCAGGCTGGCTGGAACGCCGGGCGAGTGCCGCCGGAATGCCGGCGAGTGTCGAAACGCCGGGTGAGTCAAGGTCGAAAACCGGAATGCGCTCCCGTGAAAAGAAAGGCGTACCAGCTCCGAAAACGGATCAGGCACGCCAAAGCCCTTTTCATCTGCCTGCAGACATTACCCTTTCAATGCGCCGGCTGTGAGCCCGGCGACAATGTATCGCTGCATGAAGGCATAAAGGATGATGATGGGAACCAGCGCCAGCAGGAAAGCGGCGAAGGCATAGTTGGATTCAAAAGTGTATTGGTTCTTGAAGTTGAACATGAACAGCGGCATGGTCCACATGCTGGAAGACCTGTTCAGCACCAGCAGCGGGAGCATGAAGTCGTTCCAGATCCACAATGCGTTCAGGATGATGATGGTGGCAGTCATGGGCATGATGAGCGGGTATACGATTTGCCAGAAAGTCTGCAGGACGTTGCATCCATCCATATAAGCCGACTCTTCCAGTTCCAGCGGGATGGACTTGATGTACCCCGTGTAAAGGAAGACAGACTGCGCAAGCGCGAAACTCAGGTAGCAGACAATCAGGCCGGTCAGGTTCATCAGGCCCAATTTCTGCATGATCTGGGTCAACGGAACCATGATGACAAGGAATGGAACGAAAATGGCCATCAGCAGATAAAAATACAATCCTTTGTAGAATTTGGAGTGGTCCATGTTGCGTGCAATGGCATAGGAAACCATCGGCGTGAATATGGATATCAAGGCTATCGAGATGACGGTGACCAGCACGGAATTCTTGACATAGGTCATGAAGGCCGACCGGCTCAGGATATATTGAAAGTTTTCAAGATAGAAGGAGGTCGGCGGCATGAAGAAGTTTCTCGCAATTTCCGCCGGCGTCTTGAATGCGGTGACAATGGTCAGGTATATGGGAAAGAACACGATGATCGTGCCGATGATGGCAAAGATGTAGATGAAAAAAAGACCGGATTGGGATGGATTGCGTCCTTTTTTAAGCCTTGGGGCTGCCACTGCCGTCATCGTTCACCCACCTCCTTCTTGTTCATGATTGTCAGCTGGAACACGGAGACGATGGCGATGAACACAAACAGCACGACCGACTGCGCCACGCCGAATGCGAATCTGTTCTCCGCGAAAGAATTCCGGTAGATGAGCAGCCCGATGGACTCCGTCGCACGCCCGGGGCCTCCGTCCGTCATGCCGCGAAGCAGGTCGAAGAGGGTAACGCCGGACTTGAAGGTAAGGATCAGCACGACATTGACGACCGGCATCAGGAAAGGCAGCGTGATGGCTTTGAACTTGAGCCAGGCGGAAGCGCCGTCAATGGTGGCGGCCTCGTACAGATCAACGGGAATGACCTGAAGGCCCGCGATGAAAAGGACCGTCGGAGTAGCCAGGCCCTGCCAGACATTGACCAGCAAAATACCGAACTGGGCTGTGCCGGGGTTCGAAAGGATGTTTTTCTTCAGCACTTCGATGTCCAGCAGTTGTCCGACCATGGGTCCGATGCGGTAGAGTATTTCATTCCACATCAACCCGATGACGACAAGGGACAAGACAGCCGGAAAGAAGAAAGCCGAACGGAAAAACGTCTGCATCTTGATTTTCTGAGTGAGGCACAACGCGCAGATAAGGGACAGGACCGTTACGCTGACAACCAGCATCACAGTGTAGCGAACCGTGAATGAAACAGAATTGAGCATGCGTGAATTAGAGAGCATATTAATGTAGTTTTCGAATCCAACCAGCTTGTGGGTCTTCGACAGGCCATTCCAATTGGTCAGGGAAAAATAGACGCCGATGAAAATCGGCAAAATCAGAAAGACGGTATACAAGGCCGCAGCCGGAAGCGAGAACGCAAGATACGTTCCCTTGTTCAGCCGCGAGTTGATGCTCGTGCTTTTTTTGCTCATATCCTTCGCCAACTTCCTTATCGCGTATTCGTTCATCGGTAAGGTGCGCCGGGGCCATTCCCTGCGGAATAGCCCCGGCTGCCGGATCTTGTGCCGTTTACTTGCCCTTGAATTCCTTGAAGGTGATGTCCAGTTCCTTGATGAAGGCAGCGCGGTCGAAGTTGGTCAGGAAGTTCTGCTGCGCGATGTTGAACTGATCGTAGCATCCGGCCGGCCATGTGTCCGAGAACCAGCCCGCATAGGCATTACCGGACAGAACCATGCTGGAGACGGGTTCATATTCCGGGATGCCGCTCTTGACGCCATCGATGCAGGAAACGGAACCATCCTGGTCAGCCCAGATCTGCGCGCCGGTGTTGATGAAATAATCCAGGAATGCGCGTCCTGCGGCATCCTTGGCATTGTCCTTCTGCGCGCCGTTGAGGCACAGCGTATAGTCGATTCCCCAGTGAGGTTTTGTGTTGGCGGCATTTTCAGCCGGGAATACGAATACGCCGAACTTGAAGTCCGGATTGGTTTTTTTCAGAACGGGGATGATCCAGTTGCCCTGCATCAGCATGGCGCCCTTGCCGTTGGCAAAATCTCCAAGTCCCGCTTCATAGGCGGTACCGAGGAAATCGGCCTGTGCATATTCCTTGCGGCTCTTTTCCAGCCAGTCCATGTATACATCGAATCCCTTGACATCCGCAACACTCAAATCGGTGTTGATGACTTCCAGCAGCTTGGAGGTATCGAACATGTTTTCCATGATGACGGTACCGCCGTGACCAATGGTCCACTGCTCTTTGTCTGTGACTTGCAGAACCTGCACGCCTGCGGCCTTGAGCTTGTCGCAGACTGCGTAGAATTCGGCGCGTGTCTTGGGAATGGTGGTGATGCCGTTTTTCTCAAACAAAGTCTTGTTGTAATAGACTCCGACAAAATTGATGGACACGGGAACCATCCAGTTCTTGTCCTTGTACTTGGAGAAATCCAGATACTGCTGCTGCACCTTCTTCATGAAGGGCTCCGCGGTCAAATCCTTGACATAGCCTTCATCGATGAGGAGACGGCTGTCCGGATTGAACCAGTGGGAGAAGATATCCGGGCAATCGCCGGCGGCGACGCGCGTTTTCAGAACCGTGCCTGCGTCCGGTATGTTGTTCTGTTCGATGGTGATATTCGGATACTTCGCCTGAAACCCTTTGATGATATTGGTGATGATATCGGCTGTTTCACGTTTCTGCTGGAAGAACTCAAGTTTGATGGGCGTATTGTCGGCGGCAGGGGCAGCGGCTGTTGTGGCAGCAGCCGTTGTGGCAGCGGCTGTTGTGGCTGCCGGCGTAGCGGTGCCGCATGCGGCGAAGATGGAACCCATAAGCATGAGCACGAGAAATAGGGCCGCAAGTCTTTTCAGTTTCAACATTTCTTTCTCCTCCTGTTTACTTGAGATGAGTGCAGGGACCCGGGATTACGCATAAGGACAGCCCCCTGGGAAATGGTGGGTTCCGCGGGATGCGATTCCGCACGTGTCTCCTCCTTTCAGGGTTGACGACAGAATGGCCGATTTCATCATGACCTTTTACACGTTATCGGTATGAGTGTAGTATTTTTCATATGGATCAATCAATCCGGTGATACTGTTGTTTCATACAGTGCCACTGTATTTTTTTTGTGTTTTATGGCTGTTTTGCTGTGTTTTCCCCGCCCAACATGATATTCTTGGAAAAGAAGCGCCGTCACCCGTTCTCATTGTAGACGGAGGTTGAATGCCATGGCTGAACTTGACAATCGGACCGGCTTCGCGGATGTGCTTTCCATCGGCATTTCGGAGGCCAGACGCATCCAGGCCGGCAAAACTGCCCGTGGCCCCAGAGGACATCGAACGGACATGTCCCCGAAAAAGCCTTACATGGACGAACTCGCCCACAAAGTCGGCGTTTCCCCGAATACTGTAAAAAGCTGGATGGGGCAGATGGGTGACAAGTACATTCCAAGCCGCATCGAAGACGGAAAGCTTTTCGGAATCACCTGGCTGCTGCTGCTGCATGGCGAAATGGGCATACAGTGGTTCACCGACCTGCTGAAGACAACTTCCATGCCGGTCATCGAACCGCCTCTGCCGATATGGGTGTCTTCCTGCCTGAAAAAGGCGAAAATCGTCCAGGAAGACAATACCTTCGGGGTTCCGTGTGATGAGGATATTTCAAGTGTCGCAGCCCGCCTTTTTAATAACAGTTTACCCGAACGAAGTGATGTCCATGAAAAGCGATGTTCCGGCCATAATCTGCCGGCTCGATGGTCCAGCGTGTTCGTCGGCCGGGCCAGGGATCTTGAAGCCATCCGCCAATGGCTGCTTTCCCCATGCCCGGTCTGTCTGATCAACGGCTGGGGCGGAATGGGAAAAACGGCCCTCGCATTGGAGGCGGCCTGTGCGTCATATTGCGAAACGAAAGCCGCAGCCGCCACAGGCGGGGAAGAATGGCCCCTGTTCGATAAACTGATCTGGATCAGTGCGGCGTTGAAGGGACTTGACCTGAACAGCCTCATGGATACCATTGCGTACCAGCTGGGACGTATGGAGCTGATTGTCAACGGGATCAGTGAAAAGAAGCTGATCGTGCGGGACGCGCTCGCCTATGCGGCGGAACGTTCTTCCATCCTCCTGGTAGTGGACAGCATCGACACGGCTGACGAAGACGTCCAGGAGTTCATCGTCAACCTGCCTCAAGGCGTCAAGGCCCT
>CAZFWQ010000059.1:8812-14052 GCA_964522755.1 uncultured Oscillospiraceae bacterium
ACCCCCATCTCCCAGCTGTTGTTCGAAATCAAGAAAGCCGCCCATTCCCTGACTTCGCTCTTCGAATACCTCTTTGGGCGTTCCTGGAAAAAATGTGATGACGAATCCCGTCTTCTCTGGCAAGTCCTGTGTTTTTTCGGCCAACCGACGGAAGAGGCTGGCTGGGCTGCAGCCGCAGGCCTTGATTCACACCAGTTCCACCGGGCGGTGGAACAATTGCGGGCCCACGCCCTGATCGAGTCGGAACGGACGGATGGCGAGTTATATTTCCATGGACATCCGATGGTCATCGCATACGGAGAACAGAAGCTTTCAGATAACATGGCGCTGGTGGAAACCACACGGGACAACTGGAGCCGGTATTACCTGAATTTTCTTGATGAACAGATAAAACGGGAAAAACCCGATATGCCCTACTGGAATTTCCTGATGGGCAGAGAACCGGAAAAAGTCAGGAACCAATGGCCGAACCTGCTGAAACTGCTGGATTTTGCAACCGGTTCCGGGCGACAGGCCCTGCTGATTGAACTGATGCTGCGGCTGAGCCATCAGCTCGGGAGCTTCAGCTATCTGCTGCGAATCGAGTATGGGCTCAAAGCCGCCGATGCCGCGCACTATCTTGAAAAATACGCGCTTGAGGCGTTATTCCGCATTGACACAGTTGGGTGGTCCTGTCTTGAAATCAATGACTTCGACCTCGGCCTCAGCCAAATCGATGAAGGGCTCCAAGTGCTGGAGCTGCTGGATGCAGGAGAGGAAGAAACGCAGAGCCTGCAATCTCTTGGCATTACATTCAAGGCCAGGTACTTCCTGAAAGTCCACCAATTGGAGCAGGCCGCCTTCCTGCTCAAGAAAGCGCTGGCCATGCCGGCTTCGGATGTGGTAAGGCACCGCACCCTGCTTACGCAGGGAGACCTTGAGATACTGCGCGGGGATGACAGGAGCGCAATCAGGACTTATGAAAATGCCCTTGCGTTTTGCAGACGGTATGGTGGAGAAAGAACTGCGGAATCCTATGCATTTCTAGGCATTGCCTATGTCAGGTGCCAGGAGTTGGAAAAGGCTGAAGCCGTCTTCCATTTGCTGTCCCTCAACATCAGCAGGACCAACCAGCTTGAGCAGGTGCATTACCTGTTCGGGATGGCGCAGTTGCTTGCCGCCAGGGGCGAAATGTCAGAAGCCGCACGGCTGACGCGGCAGGCGCTGGATCTGACGGATACATGGGAAAGGGAAAGCGAAATCGCCGCCGATGTCGCGAGATTCCATGTGTCCCTGCTTCAGACATCCTGATATTCCAGACAGAACGACACCGCTGCATTTTCCGGCAAACCAACGCGCTGATGGGCTTTGCAGGCATTTTGGCCGGATAGCGCAACAGGTAGTGCGGCTCGATGGTACGGCCGGATGGTGAGGTCGAATAGCACAGCAGGATGATGAAGCCGGATGGTGCCCTCTCAGAGTCCGGCCATTTCAGCCAGGGCCTCCGCAACGGCGTCAACATCTTCCCGATTCACGCCGTGGTGGGTGACAAACCGGCCCGTCCCGTTCTCGAATCCGTTGATCTTGATGCCTTTCATGCGCATTTTCTCCGGCAGCGCAGCCAGCAGTTCCGCCGGACGGTCAAGCCTGAAGAAAACCATGTTGATCTGCACGGCATCCATGTCTACCGACAATCCTGGGATTTCCGCCAGCCTGCGTGCCAGGTACCGGGCATTGTCGTGGTCCTCGGCAAGGCGCGAGGTCATGTCCCGAAGGGCAATCATCCCTGCCGCCGCGAGAAATCCGGCCTGCCGCATGCCCCCGCCCAGCATTTTGCGATTTTTCCTGGCCCGCGCGATGAATTCCCGCGTTCCGGCCAAAACCGAGCCAACCGGTGCGCACAGGCCTTTGGACAGGCAGCACATGATCGAATCGCAGTGCCTTGCCAGAACCGGCGCGGGAATTCCCAGCGCAGCGGAAGCATTGAAAAACCGTGCTCCGTCCACATGTACCCTGATTCCCCGGGAACCGGCCAGCGCATGGATTTCCGCCATGGTTTCCATGGGTACCACCCGGCCGTTCGACAACGCGTTTTCCAGCAGTATCAAGGTTGTAGGCGGTTCATGAATATCGTCGGAGCGAATGGCGGCCTTTATCTGTTCGACATCATATATGCCTTTGTCAAATTGAACCGTGCGGAGGGATACCCCTGAAAGCACCGCCGCGGCACCCACTTCATGGGCAAAGACATGGCTTTTCTCGCTGGTTATCGCTTCGTCTCCCCGACGCGTATGGGTCATCACGGCCAATTGGTTTCCCATTGTGCCGCTTGGCACAAACAGGGAGGCCTCCTTGCCCAGGATCTCCGCCGCCAGCCGTTCCAGTTCATTGACGGTGGGATCATCCCCGTATACATCGTCCCCCACCTCCGCCTCGAACATGGCTTGCCTCATTTCCCGCGTTGGCAGGGTAACCGTATCACTTCGAATATCAATCCATTGCCGCATGTCGTTCTCCAGTTGTGCAAGGCAGGCCTGGCGGCACGGCGCCAGGCAGATGCCGCCTTATCTGCACCTCGTCAGGACTTATTTTCCTTGCTTTCGCAAATTGCCTTTTGTTTCCGCGTCATGAGCCATGCCCGCGTCAAAACGCGAATGTGTCCGGATGTGCGCCATTGTGCTGGTCGCGGTTCATGGCATCGATAGCAGCCATCTCGGCGGCTGAAAGCGCAAAATCGTACAGATCGGCATTGGCGACGATGCGTTCCTTGTGGACTGACTTTGGAATCACGACAAGATCTCTCTGAAGATGCCACCTCAGGATGACCTGCGCGGCAGTCTTCCCGTACGGCTTGCCGATGGCGGAGAGTTCCGCGCTGTCAGCCAGGTTCCCGCCCCAGCTTCCGCCCAGCGGGCTCCATGACTCGAAAACGATGCCCAGCTTGTCGCAATATGCCTTCAGATCCGCCTGCGTCAGCAAAGGATGGCATTCCACCTGGTTGACGGCGGGAACGACAGACGCGTCCTGCAGCAAGTCGTCCAGATGGTTCCGATGGAAGTTGCTCACCCCGATGGCGCGGATGAGGCCTTCCTTATAGAGCTGTTCCATGACCTTCCAGGATTCCTTGTATGTCCCCTTGACCGGCCAATGGATAAGGTAAAGATCTATATAATCCGTTCCCAGGCGTTTCAAGCTATCCTTGAAAGCTTCCCGCTGGCGGCTTGCCCGCATGTCGTCGTTCCACAGCTTCGTCGTAAGGAAGATATCCTTTCGGGCAAGGCCGCTTTCACGCATGCCGCGACCCACGCCCTCCTCATTGCCGTAGACGGCCGCCGTGTCGATGTGCCTGTAGCCGGCTTCAAGCGCCCACAAGACACTTCTGACCGTCTCGTCTCCGTCTTTCGCGCGGAACACGCCAAGCCCCAGCCGGGGAATTTCCACGCCGTTGTTCAAGGTAATGGTGCTTCGAATATTCAATTCCATTTCCGCTCCTCCAGCCCGTGATCCGTTGATGCTCCCTAAAATGCCCGGCACATGCCGTCATGCGTTATCAGCACAATAGGCGACAAGATTCTTTCCGTTGTTCTTGGCGATGCCGTTTGCCACTTCGGCCCGGAGAATGAGCGCATCTGCGTTCGTTCCATCCTGCGGGCAATTCGCCACGCCCACGGAAACAGTCACCGGGAACGTCCAGTCGAGTGTGCCGGATTCAACGGCGCATCGGATGCGTTCACCGACCTTCATCGCTATCGGCAGGTCCGTACCGGGCAGGCAAACCAGGAATTCGTCACCCGACAGCCAGCGAAAAACCTGTTCATGCTCCCGCAGCGAACTTTTGATGATCCGCGCGAGTCCCTCAATCATCAGGTTGCCTTTTTTGTATCCGAGCTGGTTGTATCGCTTGAGGTTGTCACCGTCAATGAAAAGTATGCTGAAATGACGGTGCATCGATTTGTATTCGTGTATCAGGCGGTTCAAGCAGATGGCGGCGGCCCTGTGGTTCGGCAGCTTTGATATGTCGTCGGAATGCGACATGGCATCCACTTCGCGCAGCAGCGTGAGATTTTCGAGGAAGTTGTTCATGGTTCGCTCAATCAGGGTGTTTGTCCAGTCCGCATCATCAAAACCCAGTTCCTGCGTATAGTCCGGTTTCGCCCATGACTTGTTTGACCATTTGATAAGGTGGGAGACATGGGGGATGGCCTGACTGTAAGCGACCTTGCGGGTGACAAGCGGGGCATCCTGAAGTGCGCGGCCGCGGACCAGGCCCAGGAACGCGTCATTCAGGCGGCCGATAAGCGGACCGGCTTCTTCCAGGGGCATTCCCGGCAGCATGAGGATGTATTCATTCGGTGAAATCCTGAATATTGCAGATTTTACATATCTGAGTTTTACGGCAGGCATCACGTCATTGAGCGCAAGTGTGAGGTCCTGCACGTAAAAGTCTCCGTGATGGCGCCCGAAGGCTGTGTTGATGCCGCGGAGATCCGATATTGAAACGGAGATAAGCGTGCCGTTGTTTCCACTCATCGCCTGAATGTCGGTCTCTGCAAGACCGAGAATGTTGGCGAACCCGCTCTTTCGATCTATGGTAAAATCGGTATTGCTCACATCTGCCTCCAGAATCCGAAACCGTTTGGAAGGATTTACATGACATGAATGTGCCCGTACCAAGCATCATCTGGCTTAATCTATCACAAATTCCATAATTTATCAATCGTAACCGTAAAGGCTTGTTAACGTAAAGGCTTGTTAACGTAAAGGCTTGTCAGCGCAACAAGTGCTTCCATGATGAACAACGCCTCAATGCCCCTTCAGTACGCCTTTGAGCATACCTTCAGCACCCCGCCAGCACGTCTTTCAGTACGCCTTTGAGCACATCGGTCGCTTTATCGTAATCATCATTGGCATATCCGCTCAGCCCTTTTTCCCTGGTGCGTTCAAAACCGGACCAGAAATAAATGCCCATGGCCTTGTAGCTCCATGTCTGGGTATGGAGATAAAAGACCCGGTCTCCTTCCATTTCAATGCCCCGCCGCATTCCTTCCGCAACCAGCGCCTTGCCTAAACCTAACCCCTGATGGGACGGCTTCACGGCCACCCAATGAATCCAGGGGTCGCGCCGCATATCCGAGTAGTTCCACCAGAGGGTTTTACGGTGCCGGAAGCGGGTGATTACAGGATCATACTGGACACAGATCGTGCATAATTCGGCGGTCACAATCGTGTGAATGACCAGCTCACCTATACGACCCGATACC
>CAZFWQ010000060.1:0-14031 GCA_964522755.1 uncultured Oscillospiraceae bacterium
CCAACGGGGACATGGTCGGCCATACTGGGAATTACCCGGCAGCCCGCATTGCAGTGGAAACAGTCGACCTGGTGCTGACACGGCTGATTCCTGTCATCGATAAACTCGGCGGAGCCATGCTGATTACCGCGGACCATGGCAACGCGGATGAAATGTATGAAACCGACAAGAAGACCGGCAAGGCAAAAGTCAACAGGAATGGCGTGCCGAAAGCAAAGACAAGCCACACGCTGAACAAGGTCCCGTTCATCATGTACGACAACGCCCACAAAGGGGACTATGCCTTGAAGGCGGGAGAATTCGGCCTCTCGAACATCGCTTCGACCATCGTCAACCTCCTGGGTTTTGATGCACCGGACATTTGGGATGAATCCATGATCACATTCGTCAATAAAGGGTAAACAAGCTAGAACATCAGGGCATTCACATGGGAAAACAGGCAGGAAGCAGAAGCAAGCGAAACCGTACTAAACCGAGCACGAAACCGAACGAAATATCCTGTTGTTGCAATTTGATGAGAGATACGGTATCATAAACAGATATGGCCTGAACCATTATGATGTCCGGGGTGTTCATGCGAATTCTTGGAATTGACTTCGGGGATGTGCGCATCGGTGTCGCTGTGAGTGACCCGATGGGCTGGACGGCTCAGATGGTGGAAACCATCCATTGGCGGTTCGATACGGAAAAACCATTGGCACGCATTGTCGAACTTGTCCGCCAGTATCCCTGTGATAAAGTGGTGGTTGGTTTGCCAAGGAACATGGATGGCAGTTCCGGATTTCGTGTGGAAAAGACTATGGATTTCATCCGGCTGCTGGAGGAACGCATACCGGCCGTACCGGTGGAAACATGGGATGAGCGGCTTACAACGGTCATGGCACAACGGGCGATGCACGAGATGGGCATCCGTGCCCGGGAACAAAAAGGGAAAATCGACCAGATGGCGGCGGCAATGATCCTGCAGGGCTATCTTGATGCGATGGGCATGCGGGAATGCATGCGGAAGGAGTAAAATGGACAAGGAAAACATCATTGAACTCACCGGTGAAGACGGCGACGTATTGAAGGCCGAGTACCTCGACACCGTGCTGGTAGATGACCAGGAATACGTGGTCATGGTGCCGGTGGGCGAAGAGGGCTGTGAATGCGGCGGCTGCGACAGCTGCGGCGAAACGGAAGTCATCATCATGAAGGTTCAGAAAAACGGCGACGAGGAATTCCTCATCCCTGTTGAAGATGACGAAGAACTGGAACGTGCCTTTGTCGCTTTTCAGGAACAGAGCGAATTCTGCGAAGATGACGAAGATGAAGAAGAAGAAGAAGACGGGGAAGAGAAGTAATCCACAAGGAAGGCAAAGTTGAAAAGGGAAACTTTTTCACAAGGAAGAGGGGTTCCCTCTTCCTTGTTTCAATTCACGGGACATTGCTGAGATGAGAAAGACGGGAAAGATGGAAAGGATGTTCTGTTTCGAGGCATCCGCTTTGTCTGTTTCATCCGCTTTTGATTTGAAGGAATGAAACGGCAGCATGAACATGTGACAAAGACTCCGCAAGATGGAGGGGGACCATGGACAAGTTCAGACGTGAAAAGCAATGCCGGGCAAGACCCGTACGCCAGGCAACCCCCTTGTGCCTGGTGGCATCCATGTCGCTTTTGGTGATTCTTTTCACCGTCATGCTATTTGCCGGCGGTTGCGCAGGCAAGTCGGCAGCCATTGAAACACCCATTCCAACTGAGTCGCTTGTCACGGTCATCACTGAAGCAACTACTGCGGCGACCCCCGTTCCGACCACGGAGCCCACACCTCTGCCGACCCCGGTACCGACCCCGGTTGCCACACCGGAACCGACCCCGGATCCGATGCTGGATTCCACCTTCATCCTTCCCGATCCGGCCATCCGCCCGGTGGCCGTGATGATTGACAACGACGGGGTGCGTCCGCTTCCCCAGGCGGGCATCCGCCAAGCGCAGATAGTGTATGAAGTGCTGACAGAATACCGAATCACCCGGTATATGGCATTGTTCTGGGGAACCATGCCGGAAATGGTCGGGCCGGTCCGAAGTTCCCGCCATTACTTTCTTGATTGGGTCATGGAGTATGACGCGGTTTACACTCATTACGGCTGGAGCCCGCAGGCGCAGCGGGACATTTCAAAACTGCACATCCAGAACATAAACGGCATTACCAATGGAGATGCATTCTGGGATACGGATAAAAACAGGAACAACTGGCAGGACTCCTTCACATCGAAAGAGCGGGTGGAAGCCTCCATAAGCAAGCTGAAATACCGTGTGGAGCCAAAGGCGGCGTTCCCTCTGCGCTATTCCGAAACGTTCATGGTTCCTGGCGAAGGAGATCCGGCTGCCACTGTCACCCTCACATTCGGAAACGGATTTACCGCCGGATATGCTTACAACGGCCTGACCGGCCTTTATGAAAGAACCCGCAACGGAAAACCGCAAATAGAGCGGAATACCGGACTCGTCGTCACGCCGCGGAACATCCTAGTCCAGGTCGTTCCATCTTCTCCCATCGCAGGCGATGAGAAATTCCGCATCAACGTCAAGACAGTCGGCTCAGGCAAAGGATGGCTGGTCAGCGGTGGCAAATCAAGGGCAATCACATGGGACAAGACTGCCCGGGACGCTCAAACAAAGTATGCTTTTGAGGATGGCTCGGCAGTTGTCCTGAATCCGGGTCAGACTTGGATTGAAGTGATTCCCACCGCCAAGACCGTTGTCATACAATGAGTACGGCCAGCTCTGGATTTGGAACGCGAAAGCGGATTGTCATGATGGCCAGGCTGTGGATTTGGAACACGAAAGCGGATTCACGGATTTGGCTCTGCCATTATTCTGATTCTTGCTAATTGCCGTATAATGCAGGAATCAGATGCGAAACCTGCATATTTCCTGATTTTACTATGCAGACACTTGATCTTCGCATCATTCCGTGGTACTATACTGAAGATCAATCGTACGGAAAGGAAGCGACAATGCAGCAGGCAATTCAGCACGTGGACCATGCCGGTGTGGCGGATACCCCGCAGTTCCATCCTCATTCGCTTTCCTTGGCTTCCGTTCTCTCAAAACCGATCAAGGCATCACTATTTCAAAATGGCAAGACGCAAGTCTTACCATTTTTTTTATACAATTTATGGGAAGTTGGAATCAATACAAGGATAAAGGGGCCAGCATATGAGCCCGACTTTTGTCCTGTCGAATACATACGTCAGGGGGTGGATGCATGAAACTTCGATCCAAGGACCTGCTTGGCATAGACGATCTCACGACCGGTGAAATCAGCCTGATTCTTGATACGGCAGCCGACATGAAGAAAATCGTCAACAGCGGCATGAAAAAAACGAATTATCTGCAGGGCAGGACCGTCATGACCCTATTTTACGAGAACAGCACCCGCACGCGGGTTTCTTTTGAATTGGCTGCGAAGTACCTTGGCGCGCAGGCCGTCAATGTGGCCATATCCTCGAGCAGCGTCGCCAAAGGGGAAACCCTCATAGACACAGGCCGCACACTCGATGTAATGGGTACCGACATCCTTGTCATCCGGCATTCGTCATCGGGCGCGCCGCACCATCTGGCTAAGAATGTGAAGGCCTCGGTCATCAATGCGGGGGACGGGATGCACGAGCATCCCACCCAGGCGCTGCTGGACCTGTATACGATGCGGGAAGCGTTTGGAACAGCCAAAGGGCTGAAAGTGGCCATTGTCGGAGATGTCCTCCACAGCCGCGTGGCGCGGAGCAACATCCTCTGCCTGACGAAGATGGGGGCGTCGGTGCGGGTTTATGCCCCTTCCACGCTGATGGCCCCGGGCATAGGGCTCATGGGCGCCGATGTGTGTGGTTCCGTCGAAGAAGCCGTTGACGGCGCGGACGTCATCATGGCGCTTCGCGTGCAGATGGAAAGGCAGAAGAAGGCGCTGTTTCCATCGGCTGCAGAATATTCGCGTTTCTTCGGGCTCAATCCCGCGAATGCCTCAGGGGCAAAACCGGGTGCGCTTTGGATGCATCCGGGGCCCGTCAACCGGGGCGTGGAAATTCCGAGTGTGATGGTCGACGGACCGCAGTCGGTCATCGATGAGCAAGTGACGAACGGCGTGGCAGTACGCATGGCCATTTTGTACCTGCTGACGGGGAGGGAGGAACATTGAACCTTCTGATACAAAACGGAACAGTTGTCGAAGCTGGGAAAGCGCCTTATCAGGCGGATATGCTTGTTCTCGGAGACGGAATCGCAGCAGTGGCCCCGCATATCGGCAGGGAAGAAGCGGAGGCGCTGCTTGCGGCCAGCGCCGCTTCCTGCCAATCAGCCGGCGCCGACTCCTGCCATTCGGCCGGCGCTGCCTCCTGCCATTCGGCGGATGGAGTCTCGTTCATAGGGCTTGAAATACTTGATGCCACCGGTCTTCATGTGCTGCCAGGACTTGTCGACGCCCACTGCCACCTGCGCGATCCGGGTCAGGAGTACCGTGAAGACATCCGCACCGGGACAAGATCCGCTGCGGCAGGCGGCTTTACAGACATAGCCTGCATGCCGAATACGAAACCGGTTGCGGATGACAAGACGGTCATAAGATACATTCTTGATAAGGCGGCACGTGAGGGAATTGTCCGGGTGCATCCCATCGGGGCCGTCACCAAAGGGCTTGAGGGCATCGAGCTTGCCGAAATGGGCATCATGAAGGAAGCCGGCATCGTCGCCGTTTCAGATGACGGCCGGCCTGTGGTCAGCGCCTCCGTGATGATGAAGGCCATGACGTATGCCGCGCAGTTCGGACTGCGCGTCATATCGCACTGTGAAGATCCGGATCTATCCGAAGGAGGGGCCATGAATGAGGGGGCCGTTTCCACACGGCTCGGTCTTCGGGGCATCCCGTCGGCTGCCGAGGAACTGATGGTTTCCCGCGAGCTGATACTTGCAGAACATACCGGGCTACCGGTGCATATCGCCCATGTTTCCACTTCTCTTGCCGTGCAGCTGATTCGTGAGGCAAAAAAGCGCGGAGTGAACGTGACCGCGGAAACATGTCCTCACTATTTCACCCTGACGGAGGAAGCATGCGGGAAGTATGACACCGACGCCAAGATGAATCCGCCCCTTCGCACGCAGCGCGACCTTGACGCCGTGATAGAGGGTTTGAGGGACGGTACGCTGGACATCATCGCAACGGACCATGCCCCGCATCATGCTGACGAAAAGAATGTGGAATTCGACAAGGCGAACAACGGCATTGTCGGCTTTGAAACAGCCCTGGCACTCGCAGTGACATACCTTGTCAGACCAGGCATCCTCAGTCTGCCCGATCTTGTGGAGAAGCTCTCAAGAGCGCCGGCCGCCATGCTGGGCCTGCCGGAGAAAAAGATGGCGTCCGGATTTCCAGCCGATCTGGTCCTGGTTGACCTCAACGCGACCTGGACGGTGAACCGCGACGCACTCGCATCGAAAAGTCATAATACGCCGTATCATGGATGGACGCTTCATGGAATGGTCAAACTTACGATGGTGGCGGGAAAAATAGTCGCGTTGAATGGCAAACCCGTGTACTGAGGCGCCTTAGCCATGATTGAGCCTTGTTTAAGCCCATTTAAGCCTATTTGAGCCATATTCCAGCCATTAAGGAGGAAGCGATGCATTTTTCGGACAGATTGGCGAAAGCCGTAAAAGAAAAAAACAATCCGACTGTAATGGGGCTGGATCCGAAGCTCGAATTCATCCCGGTGCACCTGCGCGCTCGTGCCGCAAATGTAAGCGCAAACGCTTTCCAGGCTGCCGCCGAGAGTATCGCTTCATTCAACTTCGAGTTGATCGATGCAGTTGCAGACATCATCGCTGCCATTAAGCCCCAACTGGCCTATTATGAATGTTATGGCGCCGAAGGCCTGCGGGCGTTCGACCTGACTTGCCGGTACGCACGGGAAAAAGGGCTGCTGGTCATAGCAGATGGAAAGCGAAACGACATCGGAAGCACGGCGGAAGCCTATTCGGGCGCTTTTCTCGGGCGCACGGTCCTGGACGGGGGAATCACGGTACCCGTGTTCGATGCGGATGCCCTCACCGTGAACGGGTATCTGGGCGCTGACGGCATCAAACCTTTCCTGGCCGATTGTGACGCTTACGGAAAGGGCATTTTCGTACTGGTAAAAACATCAAATCCCTCTTCGGGGCAACTGCAGGACATGAAGCTCGAAGACGGCCGCGCAGTGTGTGAAATGATGGCGGATTTGGTCAATGACTGGGGCGCAGGTCGAATAGGTGATTGCGGGTACGGGTCTGTCGGTGCCGTCGTTGGCGCGACGTATCCGAAGCAGCTTGTTGAAATGCGCGCGCGGATGCCGCATGCCTGGATCCTCGTACCCGGATACGGTGCGCAGGGCGGCAAGGCGGCTGATGTAGCAGGCGCTTTCGGCGCGGATGGACTCGGAGCAGTCGTGAACGCCTCACGCAGCCTGATTTGCGCCTGGCAGAAGGATGGCTGGAAAAAAAACCACGAGGACACGGAATTCGCAGCAGCAACAAGGTCGGAAGCCATCCGGATGCGGGATGACATCATGGAAGCACTCGGGAACCGGCATTGACATCATGGAAGCACCCGGGAACCGGCATTGACATCATGGAAGCACACATAAACCGGCATTGATAAAAAGAGGTGAAGGATGAAAGCAATTCTGGCACTCGAGGACGGCACGGTTTTCAATGGCGCCTCATTCGGCACAACCGGCAGCGTCATTGGCGAAATCGTCTTCAACACCGGGATGACGGGATACCAGGAAGTGCTGACGGATGCGTCGTATGCAGGACAGATTGTAACGATGACTTATCCGCTGGTTGGAAATTATGGGATCAATGACCAAGACCTCGAATCCGGGGGACCCCAGGTGAAGGGATTCATCGTACGTGAGTGCAGTACGAACCCCAGCAACTGGCGAAACCAGGGACAACTTGGGGAATGGCTTCTAAAACACGGAATCATCGGGATCGAGGGGATAGATACGCGGGCCCTCACGCGCATATTAAGGGAAAAAGGCACGATGAACGGCATCATCTCCACAGAAACGGACTTCAGTCCGGGAGACTGGATGGAACGCATCCATGCCTATCGCATCGTCAACCCCGTGGAAGCGGTCACGGTGAGGGAAATGGCGCATTATCCGGCACATGGGCCGGATGTTCGGCTGCAGGACCGCATGGATGAAAGCATCGTCAGCGGTCATGGGACACTCAAGGTAGCCCTGATTGATTACGGCGTGAAAACGAACATCATCCGCAATCTGAACAAGCGCGGCTGCGATGTCACGGTTGTTCCCGCCACGGCTGCAGCCGAAGAAATACTGGCCCTCGGCATAGACGGCATCATGTTGTCCAATGGCCCCGGCGACCCGAAGGACTGCGTGTTTCAAATCGCGCAGCTGGGCAAGCTCATGGGCAGCAAGCCAATCTTCGGGATCTGCCTGGGTCATCAGCTTGTTGCGCTCGCGGCCGGCGGGGATACCGGAAAGCTCAAGTACGGTCACCGGGGCTGCAACCACCCTGTAAAAGACCTGAAGCAGGACAGGACATACATCACATCCCAGAACCACGGGTACGCCGTTCTTGCCGAAAGCCTCAATCCAGCATCAGCGCAAGTGAGCCATGTCAACATGAACGATCAGACGGTGGAAGGGGTGAAGTATCTGGATACGCCCACATTCACCGTGCAGTTTCATCCGGAGGCATCTCCCGGCCCCATGGATACCGGATACCTGTTCGACACGTTCGTTGATTTGATGAAACGGGAAGGAAAAGGGGGTCAACATGCCGAAAAGGACTGACGTCAAGCGGGTACTGGTTATCGGTTCCGGCCCCATCATCATCGGGCAGGCGGCCGAGTTCGACTATGCCGGCACGCAGGCCTGCCGTGCCCTGAAAGAGGAAGGCATCTACACCATCCTCGTCAACAGCAATCCGGCCACGATCATGACGGACAGGGAAATAGCAGACAGGATTTACATCGAGCCGCTGCACCTTGACGTGGTGAAGAACATCATCCGTTTTGAGAAACCGGACAGCATCCTGCCCACACTCGGCGGGCAGACAGGCCTGAACCTGGCCATGGAGCTGGCTGAATCCGGATTTTTGGAAGAACAAGGCGTGAAGCTGCTCGGAACCAATGTGGAAGCCATCCGCAAGGCGGAAGACCGGCAGGCGTTCAAGGACACGATGGAAGAAATCGGAGAGCCATGCATCGCCTCGAAAGTTGTCACGAACCTTGAAGATGCGCTGGCGTTCGCCGAGGAAATTGAATATCCCGTCATCGTGCGCCCGGCATACACCCTTGGCGGCACAGGCGGGGGAATAGCAGACAATGCGGCCATGCTGAGGGATATCGGCGAAAATGGCCTGCGTCTTTCCCGTGTGCACCAGGTTCTGATTGAAAAGTGCATATCCGGCTGGAAGGAAGTAGAATATGAGGTGATGCGGGATTGCAAGGGCAATGTCATCACCGTCTGCAATATGGAAAACATCGACCCGGTGGGCGTCCATACGGGCGATTCCATCGTCGTGGCCCCGTCACAGACCTTGTCGGACAAGGAATACCAGATGCTCCGCACCGCGGCGATCAACATCATCTCCGCCCTGAAAATCGAAGGCGGCTGCAACTGCCAGTTCGCCCTCCATCCCGACAGCTTTGAATATGCCGTCATCGAAGTGAATCCCCGTGTCAGCCGTTCATCGGCACTTGCCTCGAAGGCCACCGGATACCCCATTGCGAAAGTCGCCTCGAAAATCGCGATAGGGTATGGCCTCGATGAAATCCCCAATGCGGTCACCGGAAAAACGTTCGCCTGTTTTGAGCCGGCGCTGGATTATGTCGTGGTCAAGATTCCGAAATGGCCGTTCGACAAGTTCGTCAAGGCGCGCCGCACCCTGGGCACGCAAATGAAGGCCACCGGCGAAGTCATGGCCATCGGCAACTCATTGGAGCATGCCCTGATGAAGGCGCTCCGTTCGCTCGAACTCGGCATCCGCACGCTGGAAACGCCGCTGTGCAAGGAGATGGCCGATGGCCGCCTGCGCGAGAAACTGCACGATATCGATGACGAGCGCATCCTTGTCATTGCCGAGGCCATCCGGCGCGGATTCACCCTGCGTGAAATCTTCGACATCACGAAAATCGACCTGTTCTTCCTGAACACATTCCGCAATATCGTGAACATGGAAGAGCAGTTGAAAACACGCACGCTTGAAACGCTGGACCATGAATTCCTGATGAAAGCCAAGAAAATGGGTTTTTTGGATGAAACCATAGCCATGTATGCCAAGACATCGAAAAAGGCCGTGCGTGACCTTCGCAGGGGCATGGGCCTGAAACCTGCCTACAAGATGGTCGACACCTGCGCCGCGGAGTTCGAGGCGCAAACCCCGTACTTCTATTCCACTTATGACGAAGTGAGCGAGGCACGCCCAGGCAACAAGAAGAAGGTGCTGGTTCTCGGGTCCGGGCCCATTCGCATCGGACAGGGAATCGAGTTCGACTATTGCTCCGTGCATGCGGTATGGGGCCTGAAGGAAGAGGGCTACGAGGCCATTATCGTCAACAACAACCCGGAAACGGTCTCCACGGACTTCGACACGTCGGACAGGCTCTATTTCGAACCGCTGACCACCGAGGACGTGCTGGAAATCATAGAGGTGGAAAAACCGGATGGCGTAATTGCACAGTTTGGCGGACAAACGGCCATCAAGCTGACCAATCCGCTGGCGGAGGCGGGCATCCGCATTTTCGGAACAGCCGCCAGGGACGTCGATGCGGCGGAAGACCGGGAGAAGTTCGAGAAAATCATGGAAGACCTGAATATCCCAAGGCCAAAGGGATACACCGTCAAAACCAGGGAGGAAGCGCTCCTTGCAGCGAACAGGCTCGGATATCCCGTGCTGGTGCGGCCTTCCTACGTGCTGGGCGGCAAAGGGATGGAAATCGCATACAGCGATGCCGATCTTGTGGATTTCTTGGACATCATACTGCGGGAGGAACAGGAGAATCCCATCCTGGTGGATAAATACCTGATGGGCAAGGAACTCGAAGTCGACGCCATCTGCGACGGGGACAACATCCTGATACCCGGCATCATGGAGCATCTGGAGAGGGCCGGCGTTCATTCGGGGGACAGCATCTCCATCTATCCGCCGCAATCCCTCAGCGACAAGTTGAAGGCCAAGATCCTGGCCACTACGGAAAAACTGGCCATGGCGCTGAACATCCGCGGCATCGTGAATGTCCAGTATGTCTTTTTCAACAATGAACTCTACGTGATCGAGGTCAATCCGCGTTCTTCCAGAACGGTTCCCTACATCAGCAAAGTGACGGGCATTCCGATGGTCAACATGGCCACGCGGATCATGATGGGGCGGAAGCTGTCGGACTTCCCGTATGGGACCGGCTTATACAAGGAGTCGGATTATATCTCCGTCAAAGTGCCCGTGTTTTCTTTTGAAAAGCTGCACGATGTGGACACGAGTCTCGGCCCCGAAATGAAATCCACGGGTGAGGTGCTTGGTATCGCCAAGACACTTGACGAAGCCGTATTCAAGGGGCTCATCGGCTCGGGCATGAAATTTCCGGAGGAAGGCTCCGGCATCCTCTTCACCGTCCGCGACTCCGACAAGCCGGAACTTCTTCCCATCGCGGAAAGTTTCGCCGCACTCGGCTATGAATTGTATGCAACCGGCAATACGGCGCATTTCCTCAACCGACACGGCATTGCGACCAATGCCGTAAGGAAGCTGAGAGATCCGTCCCCCAACCTGATGGACCTGGTGGAAAGCGGACGAATCAGGATGATAGTGAATACGCCCACAAAAGGCCGCGACGTGGAGCGAGACGGCTTTCGAATCCGGCGCAAGGCAGTGGAACGGTCCATCCCGTGCCTGACATCCCTTGATACTGCGGGAGCCGTGGTCAGATGCCTGAAACTCGGGAAGAAGATCGGATCGCTGGATATCGTGAATCTTGATGTTTTCGGCGGGGATCCGTGAAATAGTGGTTCAGGAATCCGGATTCGGCGCCCGCACGACGAATGCCTCAAATGTTCCGGGACCCTCGTTCCGCAGTTCCATCCAGGTATCCGGCGGCATATGGACGATATGGCCCTGAACGTGTTTTTCCTCCTGCATCGGGCTGTACCGCACCGTCATCACGCCTCGGATAAGGATGAAATACACGCCGGTTGTTGTTTTATGCCCTGCCACGCTGCCGCCTGCCGGCAAAATGATGTGGCTGATGGATGTGGCCGGGTCGTTTACCAACCGCTCAATTGTTCTATCACGTGAAGACGTAAAGAAGTAAACATCAGATTTTACATGAACCATGTGGTTTTCCGCTGATTCGATGAATATATCCATATCTGCCTCCAACGCGCTGCCTTCGCGCGTGTCCAGGCGGTCAAAACTTTCCGTCAGTTCCTCTTTCTGCTCCATTGAAA
This sequence comes from uncultured Oscillospiraceae bacterium, assembly GCA_964522755.1. GTDB lineage: Bacteria > Bacillota > Clostridia > DSM-8532 > DSM-8532 > JAEWSN01. The sequence goes on from CAZFWQ010000060.1 coordinate 11,488, forward strand.
GGGAATGATCGAGCCATGGAAACAGTATTTCATTTTCATGACGGATATGGGCGAGCAACAAGTCGACATAGCGGTTGAAGCCGGTTTCAAGCATCTCCGCGTCACCTGCGGACAGTCCCGCGTCGGCCAGGCTGATGTATTCACAGCCAAGCTGATGCTCTCCGACCATGGCTTTGATGATGGCGTGCTCGCTGCCGGCCGCTTTGAAGAGGAGGTCCTCTTCCTTTGCATGATGGAACCGATCCGCATATAGTCGGATGAACCGGATGATTCCTTCGAGCCATTTGCGGTCATCATCCCAATAATCGCCGCGAGCCAGGAAACGCGGTATCAGCGAAATCATCCTCTGAATGCGCGCATGCTCCGCGACCAGATCCATGATGGGGCCGCACAGGATAGCCGGGCTTTTGTTCTTCAAAGCCAATTCAATGGAAGGGTCGGGTGCGTCCTGGTTCGCCAGGCTGCGGATTTCATCAAGCAGCTGTTGTTCCTGTCGGGCGGGAAACCCGTGCACCGACAGCACGTCCTTGAGCAGGCAAGTGCCGACGGAACAGGTGATGCAGTCGATTCCATGTTCCGCCAGCAGGGCTCCAATCGTCGGATACCGTGCGATGACATCCCGAATCGGTTCATGCAGTAAGGTTTCCATGCGACAACCTCCTTTACGGACGAAGAACGGAATGCGGAATACGGAATATGGAATACGGAATATGGAATACGGAACACAGAACACGGAAGTCAGAATACGGAATGTTGATACGAAGTCTTGATGAGGTGACGGTTGAAAGGTTTGATTGCATGATCCTTTGCTTCGGATATCTTGCTTTTACCCAAATTATAGCACTCCATCATCTGGAATTCTCCATTTCATGTAAAAAATAAGGGAAAGAAGACAGCATGTGAGCAGGTGCCCGCCTACCCGCAGCATTCGTCGAATCGGGTTCCTTTCGGCAGCAGCCTGACGCCCAATATTCATCAGGCAATTGTCAGGCAATCGACAGGAACGCAATCGCCATCCTGTCTTCACCCGGATTGACAAGTGTTTGAAATCCCCGTATCATGAGAGGGCATGCAATGGTTGCCATAAGTTCCTTTCCCGTGCGGACGTGGCGGAATGGCAGACGCGCTGGTTTTAGGTGCCAGTGGGAGACCGTAAGGGTTCGAGTCCCTTCGTCCGCACCATTTCTGGTAATACACTTTTATCGGGAGCTCCAATTTGGGTGAGAGAATCCGGGAGATCTTGAAAACGCTGTTGTTGACACTTCTGCCCAAATAGGGATTTTGGGAACCACTGCATCCATACCAGTTTCGGGAGAGTGCTCTCCTTTTCCAAAAGTATCCGGAAATTCAGTGGTTCGATGCGACGAGGTCCCCGGTTTCATCGTCAGAGGCCTCCACACTGCCATTTCTCAAGTTCACTCAAGTCAATCTGGCCTGCAATTCCGCCCGCCTTCCGCGTGCTCATGCCGCCGCACAGGCAACCAATCTTCAAACAGGTTTCAAGCGGCAAACAAGATATAAGGCCATACACAACGCCCGCATCAAATGAATCGCCTGCCCCTACTGCATCCATTACGGCAACATCGACGGAAGGAGCACTCCACGATGCATCAGCCCTATGAATTGACGCTCCATATTTACCACGTTTCATTCCGATGACGGGTACCATTGTCAGCAGTCTGCTTACAGCTTCTGCCAGGTCTCCGGTACCGGCAATGGCCATGGCCTCCTGCTCATTGGGCAGAAACAGGTCCACCATCGGCAGAATTTCACGCAAACCGCCATCCCATGTCCCGGAAGGGTCCCAATTGGTATCGAGGCTGACGGTCAAACCATTCCTCTTGGCCTGGTGGATCAAGGTCGGATAATGGGGACGGATTTTTTCCGTGAGGTAATAACTGCCCACATGCAGGTGGCGTGCAGAGGGAATCATTCTCTCCAGACGCTTGTCCATGCCTGGTGCATCAATGGTGCCGGAATAGGTGAGGATGGCCCGATCATCTGGTTTGCACAGGGCAATGCCCAATCCGGTTTTCAGGTCGGCTTCTTCTGTTACGCCATCTAGGAGAACACCTGAATGCTGCAACCGCTCCAATATCAGGCGTCCAAAAGCATCTGTGCCCACGCAGCCCACTCCCGCCGTCTTCAAGCCGAGCTTCGCCGCCTGGCAGGCGAAAATGCAGCTGGAACCGCCCATCTCCAGAAGATAATCCCCCACCAGTTTCTCGACCTGCCCGAAAGCGGGCACGACATCGCTCCCTGATACAAGAAGATCCACACAAGTGTCCAAAATTGTCAGGACATCATATTTTCGATTCATGTCACACCCGAACCCTTTCCATGACGATTATAGAGCATCCTCACAAGAACCGCCATAGTCAAATCAACTTAAACGGTCAGAATCAATCAATATTAACGAATATTGACAAATTAAGTTGTAATTTGAACTTTATTTGATATGATAATCCTGTCATCAAGAAAGGTTGAATTATGAAAAACATGGTTCTGGCAAAATACCGCGATGTGCTAGAATACCTGCAGCTA
>CAZFWQ010000061.1:0-8592 GCA_964522755.1 uncultured Oscillospiraceae bacterium
GTGTTTTTTTCACACAGCGATTGTCGATTGAGATTCTGTATAGGGTCGTATCTACTGCTACCAGACTCACAAAGTCCGGGTCATTGTGAATGACATCGTGAATGCCAGTAGCGTCTGGAATAGACTCGTGATTGTCCTCGGAATCACAAATCCACATAGCAACTGCATCCTGGACCATTTGATATGCATCTTTCAAGTCCACACCCTCTGTTTGACAGCCTGGGAGATCGGGAACCCGAATATAATAGGAACCATCATCAAGAAGTTTGAATACCGCCGGATATAGATATTGCATGGGTTCTCCTTTCATCAGGGCAAGAGTCCCGCATCTTTCAGAATCCCCTTCGCCGTGTGCTCTTTTATTTCAACATGCCTGGGGATCGGTATCTTGATTCCCGGATGGTCGGGGTGTTTGGCCATGTCGTGCCTGGCACCGGAAGTTAGGATCCATCCCGTTTGTTCAAGTCTTCGGATCAATTCCAGTCTCTTCATGGAATCCTCGTAATAAATTATAATACGTGTTTAATACGTGTGTCAATGGCTGGATGAGGCCTTCCCTCGTTCCTGCCCGTCCATGCGGTTGAGTGCCGAAAGGATGGCCCTGAATGCCGCCGTGGTGGTATTCTGGTCGCGACCTACGCCGAACCAGGCTTTCCCGTCCTGCAGCAGTTCGATATATGCGACGGCTTCCGCGGTTTCCCCGCTGCCGAGGGCGTGCTCCTCATATGTCACGAAACTCGACTTGATGTCCAATGCGGTTTTCAGGCCGTTGAAGAAGGCTGATATGGGCCCGTTTCCATTGCCGGAGATTTTCACGGGCAGACCATTGACCAAAAGGTCCGAATCGATTGACACGGCTCCGCTCCTGCTGTCGATTCGATATCCGGAAAGTGAATACGGCAATTCCGCCGAAAGGTACGTTTCCTGGAAAACGTCAAAAATCTCGCTTCCTGCAAGCTCCTTCCCGGATGTGTCGGAATGGTGCTTGATGATGGATCCGAACTCCGGATGCATGGCCTTCGGCAGGTTGAATCCGAATTCCTGTTCCATGACGAACGCAACGCCGCCTTTGCCGGACTGGCTGTTGATGCGGATGACCGCCTCGTATTGCCTGCCCAGGTCCTGAGGGTCGATGGGGAGGTATGGCACATCCCAGAACTTCGGCTTGTTGTCCGAATAATACTTGAGGCCCTTGCGGATGGCATCCTGGTGGGACCCGGAGAAAGCCGTGTAGACCAGTTCTCCCACCCACGGGTGCCTTTGGTTGACAACCATCCCGGTACACGATTCATACGTGGCAATCAGTTCGTCTATTGATGTTATTTTAAGGCCCGGGTCAATTCCCTGGGAATACAGGTTCATGGCAACATTCAGGATGTCGACGTTTCCCGTGCGTTCGCCGTTGCCAAAAAGGGTGCCCTCCACTCGGTCCGCACCGGCCATCATGCCCAGTTCCGTTGCCGCAACCGCGGTTCCGCGGTCGTTGTGCGCATGCAGGCTGATGATGACGGATTTGCGCCCGCTCAGGCTTCGGCAGAACCATTCAATCTGGTCGGCGTAAATATTCGGGGTTGCCATTTCAACCGTGGCCGGCAGGTTGATGATGACTTTCCTGTCCGGTGAAGGCTGCAGCACATCCAGGACAGCCTCGCAGACTTCCCGGGCATACTCCATCTCAGTGCCCGTGAAACTTTCAGGAGAATACTCATACCTGATGTCGCAATCAGTTTCCGATGCGAGCTGTTTCACCAGTTTTGCGCCATCCACCGCAATTTTCAGGATTTCCGCCTTGTCCATGCGGAAAACAACCCGCCGCTGGGCTTCGGATGTGGAATTGTAGAAGTGGAGAATGGCGGATTTGCATCCCACCAAAGATTCATAGGTCCGCCTGATAAGGTGTTCCCGTGCCTGCGTCAGCACCTGCAGCGTGATGTCTTCCGCCATGCCGCGTTCGATGAGCGTCCGCACGAAAGAGAAATCCGTATTGGAAGCAGAAGGGAATGCCACCTCAATTTCCTTGAACCCGATGCCCTTCAGCATTTTGAACATGTCCAGTTTCTTTTCGACGCCCATCGGGACCGGGAGGGCCTGGTTTCCGTCCCTCAAATCGACGCTGCTCCAGATGGGGGCTTTCGTGATGACCGCACCCGGCCATTTCCGGTCTGGCAGGTCCATCGGCGGGTAGGCACGATATTTGTCATGATTCATGGAGGGCCTCCTCTCAAAAAAAACATGCCCCTGTCGTCTGTTTTGGAGACGAAAGGGGCGCTTTCCGCGGTACCACTCCATTTCACCGTCTAAGGCACGGTGCGCTTGGTGCGGATACCGGTGATGCCGACAAAAATACCCTTCGCCAAGAGACGAAGGGTACGGAACCACTCTTTGCGACGGATACGGGCAAACCGATATCCTGCCCCCGTAACGGTGGGCATCCGTCCGTACCTAGTCCCTTGCGGCGGATGGCGCTGTGCGCGAACCAACCCGCCTGGTGTTCAGTCGGAGACTCCGGGGGGAGTTCGGCTTTGAAGTCAAACCGTTTTTCATCAGCCAACGGCTTTCTGGTGCTTCCCCGCTTGTGAACCGAATGGGTCTGGCGGGTCCGCCATGACTGTCAAGGACTACTGTTCCCCATCAATGTCTGTTACATATGGAATTGCTGAAAGCATAGCACTATTGGTTCATCCTTGTCAACGGAGTTATTTCAGCCTGTGTTTTCAGCCCCGGTAATCCATGGGAGATCCCGGCTCGGGAAATCTCTTTCGATGAACGCTTGGAGAACAAGCCTGAGGAATATCAGCCCCGGTCATCGCAGTGGGATCGACTGAATTGTCGGCTAAATTGTGACAGGGGTTCCAAAAAGTTTCCTACCTGCATCTCTGGAAGGACGGTATAATGGAACGGACAGCCTTGAATCGTCAAAGGAAAGTGGCGGCTTCACCATAGAAGCCGCAACAGGTGCCGCATACATGCCCAGACGCTTGAAACTCAAAGTCATCGCATGCGATGTGCTGAATCGGGAAATATCCATTCTTTCGGCAAAGTCCCCTCATTACATAGATGTGCACTACCTGACGCAGGGACTCCACAATACGCCGGACAAGCTGCGCGAAGAGGTCATGGCGGTCATCCGGGATACGGAGGCAGCCGGATTTCCCTACAACCATTCCGGGAAAGACGCCGGATACGATGCGATCATCCTGATGTACGGACTGTGCAGCAATGGTCTCGCCGGCATCCGGAGCATCGGCACCCCGCTCGTGCTGCCCCGCGCCCACGACTGCATCACGCTGCTGCTTGGCTCCAGGGAGAAATACAGGACATTGTTCGAAGCGAATCCGGGAACATATTGGTTTTCAACGGGTTGGCTTGAACGCGGCTGGCAGCCTTCCGAAGAAAAGCACCGAATCCTTCTGGGCATGTACACTGAACATTATGGCGAAGAGAACGCCGAATACCTGATGGAGATGGAAACCAACTGGATCAAGGAATACAAGCAGGCATTGTTCATCGCATGGCCTGACCTCGCCGGAGTGGAATGGGGCCGCGAGGAGACTGAGAAAGCAGCCGCATACCTGAATTGGGCATATCGGGAAGTAGAGGGGGACGCCGGCCTGATGCAGCGCATCCTGGGGGGCGTGTTTCTGGACTCGGAAGTGCTTGTGGTCCATGCCGGAGAGCAAATCGTTCCATCATATGATGCGCAAGTAATCAGAAAAGAGGAGACAACATGACGATACCGGTCAAAATCCACCACGACGGACAGATTGAAACTGCTTTTGTTGAAGAAGGTGAGAGTCCGTTCAAAGTCATCCGTCAAAAGGTACCGGGCTTCGCGCATACTTGCAATGGAAGCGGAACCTGCGGAAAGTGCCGCGTCCGTGTCGATGCGGCATGCAAAGACGCCCTCTCGGAACCGGAACTGGCGGAAATCCGTCTATTGGGTCACACGCAGATTGAAGCAGGTCATCGTTTGGCATGCCTCTTGAAAATCAACAAGGAGGCAGAGCTTTTTGTGGAGACAAGGGCCAGGAAGGCAAAGATATCCGTAGAGACGGACTTCAAGCTCCCGCCACCGCATCCTGCCGTGAGTAAAAGCTGCCTCACCGTTCCGCGGCCTTCCCTGGAAGATCAGAGGTCGGACTGGGCCAGGCTGAATTCAACCGCTTTCATTCCCTCATGCACCGATATAATCGGAATCATGAAGGAACTTCCCGCCGCCTTGAGGGAAGACAAAGGGCAGATTACAATTGTCATGCATGGAGATTCCTTAGCCGGAATCCAGCCGGGAAATCTGGAAACCCCGCTATACGGCATATCATGCGATATTGGAACGACCACTTTGGCGGGATGCCTCACGGACCTCGGGACGGGTACGGTAATTGGTGTCGAAGCCATGCTCAACAGCCAGCGGCGGTATGGGACCGATGTCATTTCGCGCATCCGGCACACGATGGAGTATCCGGAAGGGGCGGCGCAGCTGCATGAGGCCATCGTGCAGGATTTGCGCATGCTGACGGCGCGGCTGTGCAAAGAGGCCGACATAAACGTCAAGGCTATCGACGAATGGGTTCTGACAGGCAATACGACCATGGGGCACCTGCTCATGCGCTGGCCTTCGGCTGCCATTGCGGCGGCACCCTTCATCCCCGTGAACGTGTCCGAAATGGCCGTGCAGGCCAAGCAGCTTGGTATTGTGGCTTCCCCGCACGCGATGGTGGTGCTGCTCCCCGGTGTTTCCGCCTACATTGGGGCAGATACCGTGTCGGCTGTGCTAGCCTGCGGGATGCATCAGCATGAAGGGACTGCCTTGCTTGTGGACCTTGGGACAAACGGCGAGATAGTCATGGGGGGGAAGAACGGCCTGATTGCGTGTTCCACGGCTGCAGGCCCCGCTTTCGAAGGAGCAGGCATCCGCTTTGGCATGGGTGCCGTGGAAGGGGCCATCGACCGGGTATATCTGGCTGGCGTGTCGGAAGATGCTCCGGAAGACATCCGTCTCTCCGTCCTTGGCGGCCTGAAGCCGGCCGGCTTGTGCGGCACCGGCTTGCTTGACGCGATTGCCCTTCTGGTCAAGACCGGAATCGTCGATGAAACAGGACGCCTCCAGAGGGTAGACGACCTTCCGGATACTGTCCCTGCAGCCTTGGCGCGCCGCTGCACGGAACTGGACGGACAATCCGCCTTCCTGCTCGCATATGGTCCGGATACCGACCAGGGTCACGATATCGTATTGACGCAGCGGGATGTCCGTGAATTTCAAAACGCGAAGGCGGCCGTTTCAGCTGGCATATCAACCCTGGCGGAAGTAGCCGGCATTTCGTTGCGATCCGTTGACGCGGTATATTTGGCCGGCGGCCTGGGAACTTGGCTGAATCCGGACAGCGCCATCATCACCGGTCTGATACCGCAGGAACTCGCCGGACGGGTTCAATCCGTCGGCAACGCGGCGCTTGCCGGAGCCACCCAGTGCCTGGTTTCCGTGGACATGAGGGAAATCTCGCGGCAAATCGCTTCCGGCATCCATTTCGTGGAATTGTCCGGAAGGCGCGGGTTCAATGACCGATATGTTGACGCGATGATGTTTGGCGATGCCTGATCGATGAAGCGGGTTGATGAAGCAGGTTGATGAAACAGGTTGATGAAGCAGGTTGATGTAATGAAACGATACGAGGGACTGTCTCATTCGAGACAGTCCCTCGTGTGTTTCTGTTCTCATGTGGAAACCTGCAAGAAAAAGGCTGTCTCTTTCGAGACAGTCCCTGCATCATAGAAGTTTCCGAAGCGGGATGCCGCGGGATTCCCGAAACTTGCCGGGCGTGATGCCTGTCGTTTTTTTGAATACCTTCGTGAAATAGCTCTGTTCGTCAAAACCCACCATGCCGGCAACTTCAAGCAGGGGGACTGTAGAATCAAGCAGCAGTTTCTTGCTTGTTTCCACACGCAGGTTGTTCACATAAGTGACGAAATTGGTCTGCATTTCCTCCTTGAAGACGCGGCTCAGGTAAGACGCGTTCAGATGGACATGCTTGGCCACTTCATCCAGAGAGATGTGCTGGGTATAGTGATGCCTGATGTAATTGATGGCCTGGAAGATGACATCCTTATGCCGTATTTCCGACAGGTTGAATACGCAGTCCGTGAACCGGGCCAGGATTTTCGATAGCCAGACGGTCAGTTCATCCACGCTTTTTACATTTTGTATGTCAATCAGGTACCGATGGTTGAGTCCGAAGATTTCTTCCACATCGGCTCCTCCTTCAAGAGCGCCGCGGGAAAGCATGACCACAAGTTCCTGGGAACGTGCACGTATGATTTCGAAATCGCTTCCCGTTGAGAAGAACACATATCCCAGGATGTCATTGAGTATGCGCTGGGCGCCTGCCTTGTCGCCCATGCTGATCTTCGTGTGGAGTTCCCGTTCCTTGTCAAGGGGATATTGGGGAATACCGCCGGCCCGCTCCATGTCCTTCAGCGCATGAATGCTTGCGGATACCGCCGCATTGCTTTCCAGAAGGTCCCGCTGTTTTTCATATTGCCGCAATCCATTTTTGGAAAGCGAATCCGCCATCAGGAAAATCAGGTTGGATAGGGCTGTGACCCGTTCCGTCGGGACAACCGGCAGATCGGGGATGCGCAGCTCCATTTCCTCCATGTCGGAATCCAAGCCGGCATTGGCATGAAAGAGGTCTTCCAGGAGGAATTCATCCGCGTCGATCATCAGGAGGGGCCCCGCGAACAGGGCTGACACGTCGCAGGTATCGGAAAACACAGGAGAGACGCAGTATGTCAGTCCGCTCGGACAGAAGAAAATATAGCGGCCGCCGAACCGTTCTGCCTGGTATCGGCCGTACAGGCTTACGCGTTCGCATTCACCGTCCCTGTGGTTCGTACAGGTGCAGCAAAAGGCATCCACCGGGTTGCCTGCATTTTCCAGGGGAATGCGATGCCCTTTCGCATCAATGAAAAAACATGGGATCCCTGTTCCGAGATTGAAGGCCATCTCGGCTTTTTTCATTTCCGGTGTCAGCAGTTCAGGTTTGGTTGCCATCGTCGGGGTTTCCCTTTCAATGAAAAATGGGAAATAAAGTAAGACGATCATTAGTATTGTGGATGATCCGCCATACGACATTATATCATCCCGATTTTAGGGCGGGATAGTAGGAATTCCACTTTTCATCCCGAAAGGGGGCATGAAAGTAAAAATTGTTCAAGATATGCCTGCCAGAAGGTTTTCAGGCTTTTTAAACTGCTGTTTTTTTATCACTGATACAAAAACTGTCATATAATGCCTTATGCCTCCTCTGATAGAATGGTGACATGGACTGGTCATCAGTCCGTCCAGAGAGGAAATGTCCGATGAATATGAAAAAATGGGCCGCCGACCTGATGGCCGCCCCGATTAAAAATCCACTGCCGGTTCTGTCATTTCCAGGGTTGCAACTCACGGGAGACAAGGTGATCGATGCCGTGACGAATGGCGTCAAACAGGCTGCCGGGGTGGTGGCCATCGCAAAACGCTACCGGATGGCAGGTGCCGTCACATTCATGGATTTGTCGGTGGAGGCTGAAGCATTCGGCAGCGCAATTCGTTTTTCCGATGACGAGATCCCCACGGTCACGGGAAGGATTCTGACAACCCTGGCGGACGTCGCAGCACTGGTCACTCCTGTAGTGGGCAGCGCGCGGACGGGCGAGTGCCTGAAGGCAATGCGGCTGGCGAAAGAGCAGATTCATGACAGGCCTGTTTTTGCGGGCCATATCGGGCCTTATTCCCTCACGGGGCGCCTGATGGACATGACCGAGATGATGGTGGGCATGTCGGAGGATCCGGATATGGTGCATGCCGCGCTTGAAAAATCAACCCGGTTCCTGATTTCATACGCCAAGGCCATCAAGGAGACCGGCTGCGACGGAATCCTCATGGCGGAACCGGCCGCCGGCCTGATATCCCCGGAACAAAGCGCGGAATTCTCCTATGCCTATGTGAAGCGCATCATTGACGCGGTTCAGGATGAAAACTTCGGCGTGATCCTCCACAACTGCGGCAATACGATGGGCATGGTGCACCACATGGCGGCTACGGGGGCAATGGGGCTGCATTTTGGCAACGCCGTGGATATGCGGTTCATTTTACCTCAGGTTCCTTCGACGGTTCTTGCCTTTGGCAACCTTGATCCGGCCAGGATCATCAAGAACGGCACACCGGAAGCGATTCGTGATGGCGTGGCCCATTTGAGGGAAATCGGTTCACATTATCCGAATTATGTTGTTTCTTCCGGATGCGACATTCCGCCAGCTACTTCATTCACGAATATCGACGCCTTTTTCGAGGCTGCCATGAAAGAGTGATTCGGAAGACTCGGATGATCATGATGCTGGCGATGCATATGAACAAGGGGCTGTCTTTTTCGGGACAGCCTCTTTTTCATGTGCAAAAACAGAATCATGCAAGCAAAGGAATTGTCTCATGCGGGACAGGCCCCCCAACATCAATAATACAGCCATCAGTCCAATTGGAAAAATGATGGCTGCAAATTACAAGAACCTGAATCCTGTCTCCGTGAAAATGGCAGCCATCATGCGCGAACAGTT
>CAZFWQ010000061.1:8602-12892 GCA_964522755.1 uncultured Oscillospiraceae bacterium
GATGGATATTGATGAAGGCCGCCTGGACACCATGCATGGCTTTTCATGCCGATTTGCGCGGCATTTGTGATATGATGCAGAAACCACCAAAACGACCGATCGCAGGAAAGCTATTGAAGGATGCACGTTTGTAAACACGCAAATCCGTGTGGGGTTGAATGAAGCCCTCATCATGGATGAGCGGATCCCTCTTCCATGGGCTTGATTGACCACGAAACAACTGGAGCGGTGGGATTTGCAAAAGGCTTGCGTACAATACCCGCCATGCTGGGAGTGGGTCTGAATGGCCATGTGGGATTCAATGAACCCAACTTGCCCGATGACGGTGGTTTTATTGCAGTACCCCTCGAACAGATTACGAAGTCCGTCAGCAAGAAGTATTTTGGCATGACTCTGCCTGTGCAGTATGGTACCTCAATTGGATTGTCATGCCTGAAAAAAGCGAAGGAATTAATCATTCTGGCCGATGGACACGAGAAGGCAAACATTGTTCACAAGGCTTTCTGTGAATCCATGACTCCTGACATTCCGGCTTCTTGCCTGCAGAACCATCCCAATTTGACACTGATATTTGATGAAGCCGCTGCTGAAAATATTTAATAGTGAACTTTTGCATCGTTGTGTGTGTTGCGCATAAGCGACATTGGCACTTCAGGGAAAACCGTGTTGGAGGAAACATGAAATATACCCACGTCATATTTGATATGGATGGCACCCTTGTCAACACCGCAGGCTATACGGTCCCGGCGTGCTGTCAGGCGTCTCGTGAGCTGAACCTTCCTGTTCCGTCGGATGAAGTGATTATCTCCTCCATTGGATACTCGTCACCTGAATTCTACAGGTTGTTGCTTCCCGGACTGACGGATGATAAATTGGAAAAGCATGGAAACCGAGTACATTTTCTAGAACGTGAAATGATTGGCTTGCTGGGTGAACAGATACTTTTCCCAGGAGTATCAGATTTATTGTCCTATCTGAAAAGCCAAGGCGTATTGCTGTTCATCGCCAGCACGGGAGCTTGCGAATATGTCAACTACGCTCTTGAAGCTGCAGGCGTCCAACGGTTTTTCAAGCTGGTCGAATGTGGGCAGCCCAGAAAAGAAGCCATGGCCATCAAAATCAGAAATACAAGTCCTGATTCCAGCTGGGTATTCATCGGTGACCGCTTCAAAGACGCAGAGGCAGCCAGGGCAGCTGGAATACACTCGGTTCATGCGGGCTGGTCCGGCCAGGGCATGGGTGAACGGGCCCTGTTTGGCGAGTCCGCGGACAGTTTGGATGCATTGAAGGATTTGCTTGCCGAGTCCGCCAAAAAACAGATATGAACGGACGGTTTCGAACTTCCTATTCTTGTGCATTGCGCTTTTCGGACATGAAAAAGGAGCTGTTCCAGAATTTGCTCTGGGACAGCCCCTTTGGCATTCATGCAATAGACACTCAGCTGCAGAAGGAAGCGGCAACTTCAGCGGCCGTTGCTGCATCAGGAGTATAGCGGTCTGCGCGGATTTTTTCACAGAAGCTGTCTGTGACAGGAGCTCCGCCGATCATGATCTTGATGCGGTCGCGGGCGCCGGCACGTTCGAGTTCTTCCACTACATTGGCCATTTCCGTCATTGTGGTGGTGAGCAGGGCGGAGCAGGCGATGATGTTTGCGCCTTCGGCAATGGCGGATTCCACAAATTTCTTCGCGGAGACATCTACGCCAAGGTCGATGACCTGGAGGCCATTGCCTTCCATCATCATGCGGACGAGGTTCTTGCCGATATCGTGCAAATCGCCTGCAACGGTACCGATGACGACTTTGCCCTTGGGCTGGATGTTTCCGGCGACGAGCAGCGGCTTGAGCAGCTCTGTGCCGGCGTTCATGGCGCGGGCGGCGATAAGGACGTCAGGCACGTACACTTCATTGTTCTTGAATTTGCCGCCGATGATGCCCATTCCGTGAAGCAGGCCTTCATTGAGGATCTGCTCTACCGGAATTCCCTCGTCAATGGCTTTCTGAACCAGTTCCTTCACCATTTTCGCTTTGCCCGCCTGCAACTGGGTGGAGATATCTGATAAAATCTGCACAGTGGTTTCCTCCTCTTGATCCGGCTGTTGGCCGAATTTGATGATTGTGACATGATTTTGGAACCGACGCACTCATTCTATCCCTTGGAAGAGGTCTGTCATAGCACGGTTTTTTGTTTTCTTTGTACGATTTCCATATATTTCGCCTTGAAACACAAGATTTTGCAAAAAACCATAAAATACTCCCTGATTCATGGCATGATACGGGAATGAAATGCGCAATATGCATTCCTGCAGGACATCAGGGTGCTCAGTGCCGCTGTTCCGGGAATATGGCGTTTCTTGCCTTGTGAACACCGGGAGAGAGAGCGGCTGCGATGAGGATGCCGCCGGTGAACTGCAGAAGGTTCATGGGCACGCTGAAGGTGGACGCCAGTGCGCCATACCCCATGATGAACGCATCGGTGAGCCAGTACCCGATGATCATGCACATGCCGCCGGCTGTCATCCCGAGCAGCGCGCGGAAGGTGAAGGCTCCCTCTCCGTCGCGCCTTGCGATGAACCAGGCAGCCATGGCCGCAACGAGCACGACGCCGATGAAAGCAAGCAGGAGATAGACCGGAAGGTTCCGAGACATCCTGCCTGCCGCCTCAAGTTCCGCCGGACCGCCTTCAGGCAGCACTGCGCGGGACAGGGATGCGCCATATGTGGCCACTGCCTGCTTCAATCCGGACAGCAGCGCGGTCAGGAAGCCTGCCCACACGATGAAAACGGTTCCGGCCGCGATGAAGATGCTTTTTTTTGTCTTCCCGGACATGGCCAGCCCCATCAGCAAGGCCATGAGCGATTTGATGACAAGCGTCGGAAGAGCGTACTGTGCGTACCCGCCCAGCAGGTCGGACAACATGGAACCCATGCCCGCGGCAAAGGCCCCGTAAAAAGGACCGACAGCCAGAACCGACAGAAAAATCATGCTGTCGCCCAGGTGTATGTATCCGGATGTGAACGGGATGGGGATTTTCACCAGGAAAGTGAGAAGAAAGACCAATGCGGTCATCAGACCGGTCAAAACGATTTTCTGTGTTTGCTTCATCACGCTGGCCCCTTTGTTTTTGTGCAAGTATACCATGCAAAGCCTGAAAATGAAAGGAGTTGAGCGGTGGGAGCCGAACGGCAGGCATGCTTGCGACAGGGGGCGATCATCCTGTTGTGCAACCCTTTTGCGGGCACTCCTGCCGAGTATGCTCCTTGTTTCAGCACTCCCGTTGCACACGACTCCCGGCGCATGCAACTCCCGTTGCGCATAATTCCCGGTGCATGCAACTCCCGTTGCGCATAATTCCCGGCGCATGCAACTCCCGTTGCGCACGATTCCCGGCGCATGCAACTCCCGTTGAACCGCACTCCCGTCGAACACATGTTGCAGGTGCCTGCCGTGACCGCTATAATATGAGGAAAACAGCCTGTTCCCATCTGGAATGCAAGATAGGTTCAAAGGGCAGTCCGGCTTGTATGGCATACCTTTTGAACCTTGTTGAAATCAGCGGGACGAACGCCGCATCATGTCCGGTTCGTGCGGAGAAGCGTCCGGTTCCGATGGACAAGGGTATCTGAAAGCGGGTACAAACATGAAAAGCGTGAAAATCAGCCAGCTTTATTCTCAGGTGGTCCACGGTGAGTCAACAGATTCGGAAAGCGTTTCCGTATGCGGCTGGGTCAGGACCCTGCGGGATTCCAGGAGTTTCGGCTTTCTTGAATTGAATGACGGGTCATACCTGAAGAACCTGCAGGTTGTTTTTGACAGTTCGCTGGGCAATTTCAGCGAGATTGTCAAATTGAATGTCGGAAGTTCCGTCTGTGTGACTGGAAGGCTTGTCTACACGCCCGACGCCAAACAGCCTTTCGAACTGCATGCCGACGCCATCGGGGTTGAAGGTCTTTCAACGCCGGATTATCCACTGCAGAAAAAGCGCCATTCCTTTGAATATCTGAGGACCCTCGCGCATCTGCGGCCGCGGACGAACACCTTTTCCGCCGTGTTCCGCGTCCGTTCGCTGCTCGCGCATGCCATCCACACTTTCTTCCAGGAACGCGGGTTTGTCTATGTCCATACGCCAATCATCACCGGAAGCGATTGTGAAGGTGCCGGCGAAATGTTCCGGGTTTCCACGCTCGATCCCCTGAACCCGCCCCGCAAGGAAAATGGCGACATCGACTATACCGGAGATTTTTTTGGAAAGTCCACAAATCTTACAGTCAGCGGGCAGTTGGCAGTGGAAG
>CAZFWQ010000061.1:12902-13901 GCA_964522755.1 uncultured Oscillospiraceae bacterium
TGTATACGTTCGGCCCGACGTTCCGCGCGGAAAACAGCAATACGGCCAGGCACGCGGCTGAATTCTGGATGATCGAACCGGAGGTGGCTTTTGCCGATCTTGAGAGCAACATGAAACTCGCGGAAGACATGATCCGTTTCCTGGTGATGGAAATGATGGAAAAGGCGCCCGAGGAACTGGCGTTTTTCAACCAGTTTGTTGATACGTCATTATTGGAGCGGCTCAAGTCCCTTGCCGGGTCGGAGTTCGGACGCGTCACCTACACGGAAGCCGTGGACATTCTGCAAAAGAGCGGTCGGGAGTTCCAGTACCCGGTTACCTGGGGCATCGACCTGCAAACGGAACATGAACGCTACCTGACTGAAGAAGTCATGAAGAAGCCCGTATTTGTAACCGATTATCCAAAAGAAATCAAGGCTTTCTACATGCGCATGAACGACGACGGAAAGACCGTGGCCGCCATGGATCTGCTTGTACCCGGCGTCGGCGAGATAATCGGGGGCAGCCAGCGCGAGGAGAGGCTTGACAGGCTGGAAGAACGGATGACAGCGCTTGGCCTGAACGCGGAAGATTACTGGTGGTACCTTGACCTCCGGCGTTACGGCGGCACCCGCCATGCGGGATACGGGCTTGGATTCGAGCGGATGCTGATGTATGTCACGGGCATGGCGAACATCCGGGACGTCATCCCGTATCCCCGCACTGTCAACAGCGCGGAATTCTGATATCGCGGGAGACAGCGGCGCAGGATTGAGAAAAGTGCTTCAGGACGGAACAGCCGTCTTGAAGCACTTTTTTTCGCAGTCGCCATGATCTTCCGGAGAATTGGTTCATGTCCGTAAAAAACGCTTCAGCAAGCCATTTCTAGCAGTATTCTCGAGTGTGTCGGCCAAAGGAGGCAATCCTTCAAAGGACGGATACAGGCGTTTCATGGCCCGATCGATGAGGAAATCCGCCAGGGCCGGGTTCTTTGGGAGAAGGCTGCCGTGGGAGTAGCTG
>CAZFWQ010000062.1:0-5981 GCA_964522755.1 uncultured Oscillospiraceae bacterium
GCGCCAGTCGAATTCAGCTATCCTTGCGCCGGTTGAATTCACCTGTCCTTGCGCCGGTTGACTATGGAAGCAGGAAGAAAACGCAGCAGAAGCAATGCCACGGCCCCGCCGATGAGCGCCGTGAACAATTGCGGCAAGGAAAATGCTTCCACAAGTTTCGGCGCCACTTTGGGCATGAGCAGCGGCACGAAAAACCGGATGGCCAGAGCCAGAACGCCGAACTTTCCCAAGGCGGCCGCCAGGACGGCGGGAATATCCTTCCAGGACGCTTTCACGGAATTCACGCTTCCGAACAGGCGCCGAACAAGCCCATACAAAAGAACCAGCACGACATTGACGAACGCCGCTACGGGCGTGCAGCATCCCACCAGGATTCCGGCCGGTATGCCGACAAGTGCCGTGGTGAGAAAAAGAGTCATGTTCACCAAAGGGCCGACAAGTGGCTGGGAGAACTGGGCAAAACCCAATTGGAAAACCAGGGCGATGGCCAGCATGGTTGCCGTAATGGCCAGATTGCGTGTTTTCATGGGGTATTCCTTCCCGATGCGGGTTGGCCTTCATGCAGGGCCATTCATCCGAATCGCCTTGTGAACCCCAATCCCATATCATTCTAGCATATGTCGGATGAAGAAGGCACACGAACAGGATATTTTGCTTAATGCATTGCCCGCTATTCACATTCGCACTTGGATCTCCGGATATGGCAAAGCGGCCTGTAAACAATCGACTAAAACAGCTAATTGACAAGTTGCTGACCTGGAGATTGATTATTATACCCCGCCAGGGTATAATGTTACGTAGATGATGCGGCGGGAGGACAAGAAATGAAGGCTGAATCGACAGTTGAGCGGGACCTGGGGAAATCCGGAATGATGGCCATACCGGTAAAAGGGCACGACCCCGAAGAAGCTGACATGAAGACCTCATCCGAACTTGCGGAAGAACCTGCGAAGTCCTGCCATGAGGATGCTTGCTGCTGTGCAAGGACCACTGTCAGGGACGAGGCTGAAAAAAAGGCCCTCATCAACCGCTGCAATCGCGTCGAGGGCCAAATCCGGGGCATACGGGGCATGCTGGAAAAGGATATGTACTGCGACGACGTCCTCAACCAGGTATCCGCCGTCCGTTCCGCACTGGATTCCATCAGCCGCCTGATTCTGGAGCGGCATATGAAAAGTTGCCTGATAGACCGCATCCGGGCTGGTGAACTCGAAGTGGTGGACGAATTGCTTGGCACGCTGCAGAAAATGATGAAGTGACCGGAAATCCTACGGCACCCATTTGCGGATTGCAGTGTAGCCCACGAGTGAGACCACCGTGCTGAGCGTTGTTCCCCATGCCAGGTCCACTATGGTCACGATGAGTGGCCAATCCTTGATGGTCGCCAGATTGGTCAGGTCATAGGTGGCATAGGTCATCAGTCCGAAAAGGGCGCCAGCGAGCACGGCATACCCGAGGCTCTGCTTCTCCAGAGCGGGGGATATCACGAAAAACAGGACTCCTGCCACGAATAGCGCATAGAAAATCAAGGCCGCAGTCCAGTTGACCGGATCCCGCATGAGGAATCCGAGTTGGCCGGCGTAGAATTTCCTTGCGACGAATACAAGCCAAATCATGTCAATAGCGAGAAATGTGACGAGTACGATTCCGAAACGTGCCACCCACTTCATGATATCCATGTCTTCCTCCCTTTTTGCCTTTCCATCTTGAGCGGTATCACCCGCGACTTATCATGCCGTGGTCTGACACCAGCCTTGTTGTTTCATCAAACAGATGTGCGCGGCCTTTTTTCCGTGGAATCAGGGGAATGAAGACGGAAGTCCTCTTTGCATATTCTTCATAACCCAATTTTCCCGCCATGCGTTTTTCAAGCATCGGCACCCCTGACACGTACCGTATCAGCAAGGTGATGGCGAGTGGGCCGACAATCGTCCAAAATGGCGTTCCCACGGAAAGGGCCAGCAAATAGATTCCCCACCAGGAAAGCGCTTCCCCGAAATAGTTCGGATGCCGCGAGTATCTCCATAGCCCTCCCTGCATGATGGCTCCCTTGTTCGACTTGTCGGATGTGAATCTCTTCAGCTGCAAATCCGCAACGACTTCCAGCAGGAAGCCTTCCAGCCAGATCAGCACACCGCCGGCCAGCAACAGCGGATGACCCCATGACGAGATATTGCGAACCGTTCCCGTTATGTTTTCCGGCGTCCCCGCCAATCCGATTCCAATAAGGAACGGCAGTGAAATGATGAACATCAGCAATCCCTGGAACAGGAACAGTTGAAAGTAGGACCGAACCGGATAGGACCTTCCCCACTCCCGGCGGAAAGCCGCATATCGGAAGTCTTCCGGCTTTCTGAAATTCCGGCTTCCGATGTGCAGGGCCAAACGGATTCCCCAGGTCCAGACCGGAACTGCGATCACCATCCCCAACAGGGAAAACCCCCTGGAAAGCTGCCAGACGGCAAGAATGACAAACCCCAGTCCCCATGCGGTGTCTGCGATGGAGGCGTTGCGCAGGAATGCCGCAGCGGCATACCAGAGCGTGAAATAAACCAGCACGATCAGGACTGATCTCAACAGGATGCCCCAGAAGAACGCACTTTCCATTCCTATCACTTCCCTTCCATCACATAGGCGACGGCAAATGCGCCCCGCCCCGCATTCAATCCGACAACGGAAGATATGGGTTCGATGAATCGCGGCGGTGAACCGATGATGGATTCGACCTTTGTCCGGAATTCATCCAGGACAGCCGGATCGTCGGCATAGACAAGACCATAGGAAAGAATGCCCGATTCAGAATGGTCCAGCCGGATTCTTTTCAGCATGCGGGAGACTGCTTGTCTGCGGGTGAATGTCTTCGCCCAGATCGAACCCTTCCCTTCCGAATCAATGGATACGACCGGCTTGAGCTTCAAAAGACCCAGGATGAATCCCTGCGATTTCGAGACCCTGCCGCCCTTGAGCATGAATTTCAAGGTATCCACGCTGACGAAAATCCGGGATTTTGCAGCCATCGCTTCCATCCGGTCCGCCAATGCGTCAAGGGAAAGGCCCTCCCCGGCAAGTCGGATGGCTTCCAAAACAAGAAGTCCTTCCGCGGCCGAGTTTCGGCGGGTATCAACCACCCGTACGTGTTTTCCGTTTTCAGACAATCGATGGGCCACAGACACGGCATTGCGGACAAGTCCGCTCATTTTCCCTGAAACAAACAATCCAAGCACTTCATCGTAGTTTGCCAGCATGAATTCGAAAGTCCGCTCTATCAGCGCCAATGTGGGCTGCGCACTGGTCGGGTGCATGGAAAGGGCGTCAATTTCCCCGTAGAACAACCGCGGGGTCATGGTGACCTTGTCGAGATACGCCGTGCCGTCATGAATGACATTGACAGGGATGACGACCACCTGTGCGTCTGAAAGCATGGAGGCAGGCACATCCGCAATGGAATCCGTGACGATTCCAACACGATTTTTGCGATGGTGTGTAATGGACTGCTGAAGGGCCATATCGTCAACTTTATGCGAAACCACCTGGCTTTTCGCAAGCAGGACCGCCATGACGCGATCCGGCTCATTCGCATGAAGGTGGACGTGCAGAAGCGGTCCGCCTCCGGAGACAACCAGGGAATCTCCAAGGTTTTCAAGCGATGCCTTTACCGACTCCTCGTCCATAGTGCCGTGATCGGACTGAAGGATGAACTGTGTGCAGTAACGATAAGGAAGCTCCTCTTCAAAACGGAATGCGTGTACTTGATCGTCTTCCGTCACATTCATGGCCAGGACGGCACCCGTGTTGCCGCCATGCCTGACCTGGGCCAGGATTCCTTCGAGGAACAACAGGAATCCCTTTGCGCCGGAATCCACCACATTGTTGTCACGAAGCACTTTCATCATGGACTTCGTTTGCTCCACGATCATCTTGGCCCGCTGGACTGACCGATCCAGCCAGGATTCAAGGCTGTCTTGGCCCAAATGGCGCTTCAGTTCCTCGGTCCACTCCCTCATCACGGTAAGGATTGTGCCTTCTTTCGGGGATGCGACGGCTTTATAGGCGAACGCAACGGCATGGGACGAGGACTCCGCGAATTCCTGGAATGTCAGCTTTTCCTTATGCCGGACCGCATCTGCGAAGCCATTGAGAAACTGTGCGAAAATCATGCCGGAGTTACCGTAGGCATTTTCTACCGCGATGCGCGATATGGAATCCATGGTCGATCCCACGGAAGCATTCCGTACGGCCTTTGTGATGATTGTGCGCATCGTCAGGGCCAGATTGGTTCCCGTATCGCCGTCCGCTACGGGAAAAACATTGATGCGGTTGAGGTTGCGCTCGTTCAGGATGATGTTGCCCGCGCCTGAAACAATGAAATCGTACAGATTGCCGCCATCGATGAACGATGAGGTGATACGGGCTTCAGGATACTCCGCCAGGGTCATGTGGCCTCCTTCAATGGCATAAATGCTCCCAAACCCAGGAAGCATGAAGCCGATCGCTATTCAGTCATTGTGATCTTACCACCCGGGATATCCATCAACACAATTTTTTACAATTTGATTTTATAAAATTGATTAATTGGAACACTCAGGTAGGATCACAGCTGCCCTCGGCGCAGCGAAGCCTCCGGTCCGCGAACATTCCGGCACCCGCGAGCACCAGGCATATCCCGGCCCCGAGGAACAGCTTCTCAATCTTCACGATATCTGCCAACGGGCCGAAGAACAGCATGCCAAGCGGCATGGCAGCCGCCGAACCGATTTGGACGAAGCCGAACACGCGCCCCTGGTATTCCTTTTCCACCCGCTCCTGAAGCAGGGTAATGCTGGCGATGCTGTACGCAGGAAGCGTAATCCCGGTGATGAACATCACAGCCAGGAACGCCATGAAGACAGAGGCCAGTCCCATCGAGAAGACAAGGACGCCAAACGCGATGCATGAAAAGGCAATCGTGTGGATCCGGCTTTTCAACCCGCCCCATGCCGCCATCAGGAATCAGCCGAGGGTGGCCCCCGCGCTGAATGCAATCTCATTGGCCGTCAGCTTCCAGACTTCCGAACCGAATGTCCTGGCCACAAACAGAGGTGACAGGATGGCTGCCGGCACGACGAGGAACATGATGACAAAATAGAAGGCAATCAAATCCTTGAGAAACGGATGCGCCCAGAGATAGGAAAGCCCTTCGCGCAAATCTCCCCACTGGCTTCCCGACGGAGGCGCCATCTCCCTTTCGTGCCGGGGCATGGCCATCAGACCAAGGATGGTCACGGCGATGACCGCAGTGACGACATCCACAAAAAAGACGGATCCCATTTTCATGTAGCTCATCATGACGCCGCCGAGTGCCGGGGACAACAACAGGACAATTGACTGGATGCTTCCGTTGATGCCGTTTACCTTCATAAGCCTGTCCACCGGGACCAATTGCGGAATCACCGCGTTGACTGCCGGCATCTGGATGCCGGCGCCAATGGAACGGATGCCGGATACAAGGAATATCAGCCACAATTCACCATGCCCCGTGATGAAAAACACGGCCAGCACCAGGGTGCTCGCCGCGGTCAGTAGATCCGCGCCGATAATCAGCCTTTTTCGGCTGAACCTGTCGGCCCATACGCCTGCCGGAAGTGAGATGAGGATTTGCGGAAGCACCCCGCACAAGGTTGAAATGGTCATCATCACGCCGGACTTCGTTGTCAGCGTGACATACCAGATGATGGCGTACTGGACCAGGGAAGAACCAAACAGGGAAATGGTCTGGCTTGACACGAACAAAACTGTCCTTTTCACCCACGCCTTATCATTTTCCATGAAATCCTTTCAAAAAAGCCGTA
The DNA here is from genome assembly GCA_964522755.1 of uncultured Oscillospiraceae bacterium. Lineage (GTDB taxonomy): Bacteria > Bacillota > Clostridia > DSM-8532 > DSM-8532 > JAEWSN01. The sequence continues at coordinate 5,829 of CAZFWQ010000062.1, forward strand.
CTGTTCATCCGGATGACGATGTTGGCTATGATAGCAGTCATTATCACTCGAAAACAACACATTGCCATCAAGGCACATCATCATCATGACAGTAGCCGCGCCACATATCAAGGCATATAATGGAACCATCGCCACATGCCAAGGCATATAATG
>CAZFWQ010000062.1:6081-13664 GCA_964522755.1 uncultured Oscillospiraceae bacterium
CGCCACATATCAAGGCATATAATGGAACCATCGCCACATGCCAAGGCATATAATGGAACCATCACCGCATGCCAGGAAATATAATGGAACCCTCACCGCATGCCATGCAGGAAGTCCCGCAATGTACGGGCACGGCAGGCAGCAGGCGGCGACAGGCGACGGAGGACCGGATAATGGACAACGTGCGTTCTTTCTCCCCTTTTACTGCAATGGACTGCAAACCCGAGTGGTCTCCGGACTTTCTTTCCGGCCGCATTTGTTTCCCGGCCGACCTTGAATGCCACATCCGCACATCGGCGAAAGACTTTGCGGATGCTGACGCGTGGAAGGAAGCCGCATATATCTGGTTCGACGCGGTCAACGACGGCCCGCATTCCATGGCCCTGACCCTGTCATTCTGGGATGAGGCGAACACGTCGGACTCCCCTGACCTGGTTTCCACCATCGGGCTGCTGCCGGGGCTGGAAACCCGCGTCACTTTCCCGCTGTCCGCCATTGATTCCCAGCATATGTTCCTGCAGCGCACGCCCTGCAAGCTGAAAACAGTCATCCATGGCAATAAGGTCAGAAATCTGCAAAGTCTTGCCATAGGAAAGAAAAAATGCTCTTTTGAACAAGTGCTTGTCATCGGCAACCTGCATTTGTCCGGATCGGAACCGGAGTACCCGGTGCCGGACCGGGTGCTGACGGACACGCTTGGCCAGTGGACCGGCAACAGCTGGCCTGGCAAAACGATTGATGCCGGGGCAATGTCCGCCAGCATGAATCAGATGCTTGAAGGCGCCGACAGCGCAAGTTTCTTTCCGGAATGGACGAAATATGGTGCCTGGAAGGAAAAGCAGTTCGAGCCGACCGGCTTCTTCCGTACAAGGCATGACGGCAGGCGCTGGTGGCTGTCTGATCCGACAGGGCATGCATTCTACAGCATCGGCGTGGACTGCGTCCGCCCGGGTGACGGATGCAACACGGCTGGCATCATGAAATTATGCGGGGAACTGCCTCCGAGGGGCGGAGAATTCGCGGACGCATGGGACGCCCCCCGCCACCATTGGAATGCTGATCTTTTCAACCATGCCGCGGCCAACCTCAGACGCGTTTTCGGCAACGAATGGATGGACGCATGGCAGCGGATCACGAAAGCAAACATGATGCGCTGGGGCTTCAACACCATCGGGAACTGGTCGCTTCCCGACCTGACCCAATCTGCCGACTTGCCCTATGTATTCCCGATGATTGATTTTCCGACAACGGAAAGAAAAATATTCCGGGACTTTCCCGATGTATTCAGTTCTGAGTATAAAACAAACGCGGTAACATTCGCCGCGCAAATGGAACCGTTGCGGGAAGACAGGAACCTCATCGGTTATTTCCTGCGCAACGAGCCCGAATGGGCCTTCATCAAGGAGCTGAACATCGCGGAGGAACTGCTTGAAACAGACTTTCCGACGGAAAGCCGGGATGCCTTGATCCATTTCCTTGCAGACAGACACCTTGGCGACATCGATCAGCTGAATTCAGCCTGGCATACCGCGTTCGAATCTTTCGAAGATCTGCGGAAGCCCATTTTCAAGGCTGCACGCCTCTCTGAAATGGCTGCAGCGGATCTGACAGCTTTCTCACGCACCATGGTGGACAGGTATGTCCGCATTCCCAGCATGGCGGTTCGGAAAGCAGACCCGAACCACATGAACCTGGGCATGCGTTACGGTTTTATTTCCAGCGACGACCTCCTGGCCGGGAGCGATTGCTTTGATGTCTTTTCAATCAACTGCTACGACACCAATCCGCGCGAGGCGGTGGACAAGGCCGGCCGCATGACCAACCTGCCGGTGATGATCGGCGAGTTCCATTTCGGCGGCCTTGACAGGGGTCTTTCCGCCACCGGCATCCGCGGTGCGGCGAACCAGGCGGAACGCGGACGCGCCTACAGATATTACACGGAACAGGCGGCATCCAGTCCCTTCTGCGTCGGGACCCATTACTTCCAGTACAATGATCAGCCCGCATTGGGCCGTTTTGACGGTGAAAACTACAATATCGGGCTTATCGACGTCTGCCAGACCCCGCACGACGCGTTCCTCGACGAAATCACGGGCGGCCATCATGACGCCTATCGGGTGGCCAGCGGCCTGCAGCCCGCGACGACAGAGGAAGGGAAGCTCATTCATCCTATTTTCTATTAAAGAGGGATTAGCACCTAAAGAGGGATTAGCATCCTGCCTTGACGAAACAAGGGATTACCGATTGGACCTTGCCTTTATGGAGGATTAACGCCGCGCCTTCCCGGTGATGTGCAGGACATTCATGCGCAAAACGCAGGTATTGGCAGCTGCGCGGGAAATATAAGCCTTCCCCTCCGACAGAAACCCGGGCGAATATTTTTCCACAAGCGCGAACAACCCGGCTTCAGCCGCTTCTCCCGCAACTTCGGAGATCTCTCCGTATGCAATGGCACTGCTGTAATTGGTGCTGAACTTTTCCGGGAGCACTTCGGTGCTTCCGACGACGCAAAAGGAAACCTTTGCATCAGCCCGGATATCATCCAGCTTGCTGCCTGATTTGGCGCAATGAAGCCAGATGGCTCCATCCTTCCAGGCAAAGTTCATGGGAACAGGATGGGGATACCCGTTCCGACCGGTCACCGACAGAACGCCGTATTCTGCCCCGGCAAGCAGCAGCAGGGTTTCCTCCGGTGTCATCTCCCTGTCTTTGCGTCTCATTTCAACGAACATGCCTGTTCCTCCCGCTATTTTCTTCAACGGTTTTTCAGATCAGACCGTTGATTGCCATTGATAACTGCTGATTATCTCCTGATCGTCTGCTGATTATCTCCTGATCGTCTGCTGATTATCTTCTGATCGTCTGCTGATTATCTCCTGATCGTCTGCTGATTATCTTCTGACCGCCTGTTGATTCCCTGCCGACTCTTGATACGTCAAAACTGTTTTCAGTATGACAAAAGGACCGACAGACACAATCATTGACACCGTCGGCCCATCGTGAGTCCGCATGGACGTCACGGCTCTACTTTTCGCCTTTTTTCTTGGTGATGACTTCGGGCTGCGTAACGACGGACTTAAGTATTTTCGCGCCTGCCGCGGGAGCCGCATCGGTCTTCTTTTTCTTCTTCACGTCTTTTTTGATGTCGCGGTTCGCCATGATTCCACCATCCTTTCCGGATCCAAATCCTCATGACATGCCGGAATACGGCATTCGAGCCACTGCCCGATATCCAATGTACCACGATTGCCCTCGCATATCAACAGGAACACATATCAGCCGGCAGCTGCACGCTTGGCATATTCCGCAAACAATCCGAGATAGGTCCGGTAATTCTCGAGGGAAACGCCAGGAGGCGTTTGATGGTCTACGGAAGGAACGTATCCGCCGGACTCCATGGCAGGCAGCAGCCGCTCGAATTCATCCCGCATGCAGGCTTCGCCAAGTGGCATCACCATCTTGTCATATCCGCCCATCATGAATTTCATGCCGTTCCCGATGCCTTGCTTTCTGATGTGCGGGAACATGTTGGAACCGTTCCCTGGGAGTCATTGCGTTTCCTCCCCATCAATCCGCGCATCCAATTTTGTCGTTGTTTCCAATGCGACCGGTCCGATCAGTCCGGATGCCAGTTCTCCTCCATACCGTGTGGGTATGGTGGAATAATAGTTGGCCATGGTATTGCAGACCAGGATCTCAAGCTGATTGTCTCCCGGCCGTACGAAATCCGTCACATCCACCTTCCAGGGCGGGGCTGACACTTCACCGGCATATCTGCCATTGACGTGCACTTCAGCTGATGAAGCGACACAGCCCAGGTTGAGCAGGCAAGTGGAATACTTGCATTGCGGCATCCGGAAAGTCTTTCTGTACCAGGCTCCTCCGGAGTAGCTGCGCAGTCCGTCCAGGTGCGACCAGTCACCCAGGTCGATTTCACCGATGTTGCAGATCAAGCGGATCGGCTCGGGAATAGCCGCCCCTCCGTATGTCCCGTCAGCGCCACTGATGGCGATGATGACCGGAACGCCTGGAGCACCAGGTTCTTCAGCAGCTGCGGAATAGTGGCCCAAACCATCCTGTTCGATATCCGTCAGCCGGACTTTCATCTCAACGCCGGCCGCCCAGGCCTTCATGGTGCCGTATGCGCAGAATTCCATTTCACGAAAGCCTGGCGGTGAATTGAATTTATAAAATGCCACATCATGCCCGTCAAGTATTTTGCAGTCATATCGGAATACATCCGGATTCTTATACCAGTCCATGGCCAATGGAAAAGACTGTTCCCGCGATTTGCAATCTCCAGGTTTTTCTAAAATAAAGTATGTTTTACATGCATGGTCATAGCGAAGCAGCAATGTGTTCACGCCTGGCTCAAGTTTCAAAACATCCACAGGATTCGACTGGCATTTTCTATTCAGCCAAACCGTGGCTGGCCTTGTCCGGCCCGCAAGAACAACCGCTTCCAGGCTGGTTGGGGAATTCACGGTTGACCAAAGGTAATAGACGCCGCCTGCCATTTCTTCCGTATAAACCGTGTCCGTCAGCTTGTATTCCATTGTTCCCAGTGCGATGAACTCATTGTGCATGAGTCCCTTGAGGCCATGATACCCTTGCCGGCCCGGATCTCCGGGCACACCGTAATGTTCGGAGTAAACATAGGGTTCCCACACAAAGGACGCCTCTCCTGCAACGACCTTGCGCGAGGTTTGCACGGGAATCAGGCTGACCAGCTGCGGCTGAACAATCAGGTCCATATCGGGCGGGATGGGCCCCAATTTGAAAAAACCAGGACCCTGGGACACAGTGACCGTTTCCCAGGGGTCATCGTCCGCCGGAACATCACCTGATGCGGACACCGCATATGAAAGCCGATGCACCTCCGCACCCAATCTGCTGTCTGAAGCGGGAAGGCGGTAATCTCCCCAGCGGTTGTCTAGCGTCGGCTCAATTTCAAATGCCCAAGGCCCCTCCAGTAAAGTCCGCTCCGTGTTCTCCATGATGATTTCCGCAGTCATTGGCGGTTGTTCCGGGTCAATCACAACAAGGTGCACTTCATCCGATCCAAGTGTCATCCTGACAAGAATGCCATCATTGATGCATTTCGCATCATTGCAAGCAACGGATTCACCTGTCCAGGGATTCCAGAACCAGACCTTTCCAATGGCGCGGAAGTAGCAGGAAGAGCCCTGCGGCACACCATAAACAAGATAAACATGCCGCTTCCCGATGATGCGGTGTTGAAAGAAGACTTCTGCTTTCGGCTCGCCTTCAGTGAGTTTGAAATCGCGGCCGACCTCTTCTTCGATGATCCGGACTGCCTGGCTGGGTTCCCTGACAATAAAACTGCGTCCGTGAGCCTGATTGTCATGCCGGACAACATGCTTGAGCATGGATGAGTCCCTTGCAGTTGTGCCGAACAAATCGAATACCATCCCGTCAAGAACAGCATCGCCACGGCCGGCCCTGTCACTGGCTGCCGGAAGCGCGCCGGACGCGACGACAACTCCCCCAGAATGGAAAAAATCCAACAGTTTCCCGAACATGTCAAATCTTACGGCCTGCATGTCAGGCAATACAATCACTTTGAAGCACTCGCCCGAAACATGCAGGACACCGTCTTCGACTCTTGCGCGTTCCAGTGACTGGAAGTCGATGAAATCAAAATCGATGCCGTTCCGATACAGCTGTTCTCCAATCGCAAACGCCGTCGCCACCGCATCCGCCCCGCCCATTCCAGCTTCCGCTGCGGCTACCGGGTAAATGATGGCCACATCGCAGTGGTGAACGCCCTGGCTTAACAGGTAGCTCAATCTTTCCGTGCATTTCAACAGCGATTTCATGTGCTTGAAATAGGGCATGTGGAAATGGTTGCAAGGCGGAGCCCACTCCCACCAGCCACCGTGCGTGGAATAATACAGTCCGTGCAGGGAAAGCAGGTTGTGCCCCATGGCGAAGTTCCTGAAAATCGCATCGGCCACCTGCGCGGAGGTTGTTCCCCACCCGCTTGAATGAAATCCTTCCAGCCATGTCCGCGGCCGCTCATACATATGGGCGATGGAACTGGCCACCTTGTTCTTGATGATGTCTGACTGCAGGCAAGGCTGATCGTTGCCGGGACCCTGGTTCCACTTCTGCGTGCGGAAGTAGTCGCCGAATTCCGTGACATCCCTTCCGCGCCCGCCGTGGTCGCACCCGTATATCATGCCCCTGTCCTGATGCAACTGATAGACGGGCTGGAAATAGCTCTCTTCCTCCAATGAAACAAGAACGTCACTATAGTCCAGCTTCACCTTGGGCGTGATGTCCCCGATATCCGCAAACAGCGCCGGCAGCAGGGGGAGAATGTCGTATCCCTTCCTTTTCAGAAACTCTCCGGCAAACCGTCCATTCCAGAGTTGGCCGGAAACACCGAAATACAGTTCATCCGAAAAGAAGAAATTGAGTCCCCGGTTCCCAAGTGCCCGCCCCTTCTCTTCGAACCGTTGAAAGAACTTTTCGATGACTTTCCTGCCGGAGTTTGGATTCATCGGATCAATCGATTGCGGCACACGACGGGCGAAAACGTTGATGACCCGCCATGACCCGCCTTTTGGCACGGACCAGCGGATTTTCCCGTCGGCTGCCTGGCGCAGCAAGTCCACAGCCGGCAAGTCCACACAAGGCAAATCCACAGCCAGAGTGTCCTCAGGCGGCAAGTCCACAGCTGAGTTCATTTCGAGGCATTGACCCGCATGCGGGAAAGCCACCGAACTGATCAGATTCGCAGGGATATCCACTTCAAAAATATCGTCGAGAAGGTCAATGATTTCATGCTCCATGACGGCACCGCATATATCCGGGTCTTCAAGCAGTATTTCGTCTATGTACCAGCCCTGGCCCGGCATACCCAGAGTGTAATCGCTGAGGCTGACGGAAACACCCCGCTTGTTCGCTTCTTCCCGAAACCAGGAGAACAATTCCCACCAGGCATCCGAAAACAAGGCCGGGTCCGACGGGTAGGTCAGACCCCATTGCAGCCCCCCCTCGTCGCCATGGGCATAGTTCACCTGAAGACCGGATATGGCATATCCCGCAAGCTGGTCCAGCTGCCATGCCAGCCTGTCTTTGTCAAGCTTGTCTCCCATCCACCAGTAGAACGGCACTTCGCCGTATCCCGGAGGAGGATTCACGAAGCCCGGCCACACATCAAACTGATCCCCTTTGCGAGGCATGACAATGTCGATGCCTTCAGGATGTGAATCAATGCACTCTGAATGTGAGTCGATGCACTCTGGATGTGGATCGATGCACTCTGGATGTGAGTCGGTGTCATTCGTCGCAAACATTCCGTCCCTCCTTGCGGATGTGGGGTTCTTCATTGCAGGAATCCATGTCGGCGCCCAATCTGGCCAATTCAACATGCTCGCCGACCCCGGTTGAGAATTCCAGGAGATTCCCGAATAGGATTTCCGCCTCCAAACCGTTTCTGAACAGGGCGACGCCATCCCCCGGCCATGGACTCCTGATGCCGCACACCCCTCCAAGCTGGGAGTCAATGCTGACAAAGCGAATGATGCCGTTCTTCACGGAAGAAGAGACCAGGA
>CAZFWQ010000063.1:0-13633 GCA_964522755.1 uncultured Oscillospiraceae bacterium
CCGCATAACACCATTTTTTATTTGAAAACCATGTAATCAATTACATGATGATCTGGATCTGATCGCTGATTTTTCACAAGGTTTGAATATGCCGGAGCACCCCCCCTTCCGGCGAGGAGGCCCTGTCATGCCGACGATTTCCGATGTGGCCCGTGAAGCCAATGTTTCCGTAGCGACCATCTCCCGCGTGCTGAACAAGAATCCGCGCGTCCTGCCAGAAACGCGGACACGTGTGCTGGAGGCCATCGAACGCCTTCACTACGAGCCGAATGTCCTGGCGCGGAACTTCCGCCGTTCCGAAAGCCGGGTCATCTTGGTCCTGTGCCCGAATTTCACGAATCCGTATTATGCCAACGTCGTCACGGGCATCGCGGATGAGGCCAGGCATCATGGATACAGCGCGATGTTCTGCACCACCGCGGGAGACAAGCTGCGGGAAAAAGAGTTTCTTGACATGCTCAAGGGCAAGCGCGCGGACGGCGCCATTCTGCTGGCCACCGAAAACACTGAAAAATTCATTGTCCATCTGGCAGAGCAGCACCCGATTGTCCAGTGTTCGGAATACTTTCCAGATTCCGGCCTTTGCCATGTGTCGATAGACAATTACAAGGCGGCCCGGCACTCCATCCGATATCTGACAGGTCTCGGGCATAAGCGGATTGGCTTTATCACCAGCAATGACGCTTATCTTTCCATGAACCGCCGTTACCAGGGCTACAGAGACGAACTTGAACGGGCCGGAATTCCGTTCGATCCGGAACTTGTGCAATATTCGGGAGAAGGGTATCACTTCTCCAACGGACTCAAGGCCGCGAACAACCTGCTCGCGCTTCCAGTAAAGCCCACGGCGGTCCTGTGCGTTTCCGACATTCTCGCCCTGGGCGCCGTTCGCGCGGCGGAAGATGCGGGAATCAGGATACCGGAGGAATTGTCCATCATCGGATTTGACGATGTCGAATATGCCACCATGTTCAAACCTCACATCACCACCGTGCGCATCCCCTGCTACGACCTCGGCAGAACATCCATGGACCTTCTCCGGAATCTCATGACCGGGATGAAAGCAGTGCGCAGGGAAGTCTATCTTGATTTCGAACTTGTTGTCAGGGATTCGACCTGACAGGGATGTAAGGTGAATGAACGGCTGTAGTCCACTGATTGGCCCTTCATCACTTAACGGCGGTTCATCATTAAGACACATCATGAAAGGAACAATGTCATGCTGAACATCGGAATCATCGGCTGCGGAAGAATCGCCCAACTGCGCCATCTTCCGGAATACGCGGAAAATCCGCATTGCATGGTCATGGCCCTATATGATACTGTTGCGGAACGCGCAATGGAAATGGCTTCCCTTTACGGAGGCAAGGCATATGATTCCATTGAAGCCATTCTGGCTGACCCGTGCATAGACGCGGTCAGCATCTGCGTCGCCAACACATTTCATGCCTCTGTCGCCATCGCCGCGCTGGATGCGGGAAAGCATGTCCTCTGCGAAAAGCCGATGGCCACAACCCTTGAAGACTGCGAACACATGGTGGCGGCTGCACAGAAAAGCGGTCGGCTGCTGATGATTGGCCACAACCAGCGTTTCGCCGATTCCAGCCGCGTGGCGCGGGAACTCATCGCCAAGGGTGAAATCGGAGACATCCTCAGTTTCCAGTCCAACTTCGGCCATGGAGGGCCGGAACAATGGACAGGCCAGTCAAATCCCTGGTTCTTCGACAGAAACCAGGCCATATTCGGAGCCATTGCAGACCTGGGCATCCATAAAATCGACTTGATCCATTTCCTTACGGGCCAGACCACATCTGAAGTGACAGCCATCGTGGAAACCCTGCACAAGACATTTCCGGACGGCAGCCCCATTACGGTGGATGACAACGCCATCTGCATCCTGCGGCTGTCCGGCGGTGCCATCGGAACAGTCAGGTCGAGTTGGACTTTTTACGGGAAAGAGGACAATTCCACGCGCATCTATGGGACGGAAGGCGTTTTGCGTATTGATGACGACCCGAAACATGCATTGATCCTCGAGAAGAAAACGGGAGAATGCATCCGTTATGAAATCAATAAAATTCTGACGAACGAGGAACAACTGGCGGGGAAACGCTTGAACAGCGGCATTATTGACGCGTTTGCCGAAGCCATGCGCAGTGGCACGAAAACAGTTTCCGACGGATCTGATGCAATTCACGCAATGAAGGCCGTTTTTGGCGCGCTGCGGTCTGCAGAGAGAAGGGGAACAGTCGTTCTTTAGGTATCTGACCGAGCACTCGTCCACAATGGAACCTACTATTGATTCACATGATTTCCATAAAAGTAGTACCGAGTGCAACCACTTCTGCCAATACTGGAATGATGGCGACGGGCTTGTCTTGCGTAACTAGTGAACATGCCGGTGATGAGGATCGGGCAAGTGATCATGCGTGTGGACTGCCTTTTCATGCAGGTGTTCATGACTATGTTCAAGCGAAGCAGGGGTTTCATCCAGGGACTTTGCATGCGCATGCTGATGATGAAGATCGTCATGCCGGTGCAGGTGTTCGTGCCTTTCCATCTCGTGCGCATGAACGTGCTGATGCTTTTCCGATATCACAAAGTAGGTTCCTGCGGACATGATGGCCAGGGCCATGAGAAAAGTTGGAGTAAATGCTTCTCTTAGCAGAATCCAGGAAAAGACAACGCCGATAAAGGGCGCGACGGCATAAAAGGCGCTTGTTCGGGCTGCGCCCAGCATGCGCTGCGCTTTCACATAGTAGGTGATGCTCAGTCCGTAGGCGACGAAGCCAAGCACCATGGAATAAACGATGCTGACAAATTGAAAATCCGGCTTTCCCCAGACGATGGCGATGGCCAGCGTACCGAAGCCCGAACCGAATCCTTTCAGTATGACGATTTGCTGCGGATCCTTCATCGAAAGACGGCGCGTGCAATTGTTTTCAAAGCCCCAGCACAGGCAGGCCAGCAGGACGAGGACGGATCCCGGTGAAATCCTGGCGTGTCCGATGTCCCCCACTGACAGGATCACGCATGAAGACGTGATGAATGCAATGGCCAGCCATAAACGCCGGCTGACCGCCTCGTGAAAAACCATCATCGCGATCAGAGCCGTCGCGACGATTTCAAAATTGCCCAAAAGGGATACGGTGGCGGCATTCGTCAGTTTCAATCCCAACAGCAGGAGGATGGGCGCTGCGATATCCAGAACTATCATCAGTAAAACGTATGCGGTGTCGCTTTTCGCAAGCTTGGCTTCGACTGTGAAAAGCCTGGTCTTCTTTCGTATGCCGGAAATGGCAAACATCCCGATTCCAGCGCCAAGATAAAGAAAAGAAGCCAGAAACAGGGGATCGACATCCCTTATCAGCATTTTTGAGAACGGTGCGCTGACGCCATACAACAAGGCGGCGAGAAATGCATAAAGAAACGGCAGGCGATTCCTCATCGATACCTCTTTTTTGCGCCATGACCAATGGTTTCAGGTGGCCATTGCCTTGGCAATCTTCTTGCGCTTTACGCAAGATCAAGGTTATCAGTTGCCCATTGCCTTGGCAATCTTCTTGCGCATTGCCGCACATCATTGTCCAGTCAGCATTTTGGATTCCTTCAACCTTGTCGCGAGAAAAACATTGAGCAGCATCAGAAGTATCATCCCAACCATGGGAACCATCATCGAACCGGTTTCAGGCGATTTGAACAGGTCCATTCCGAATATGAATAGAATGCCGGAAATCTGTCCCATCGTCATGAGAAAGCCGGTAGATGTCCCTTCGGGAGCCGGAAAACCGATTTCCGCGCAATATTGAAAGCCGATTGGCGCCGTGCTCAGCATGAAAAAGCCCAGAACTCCAGCCGATACCAGCATCAGCCAGTAATTCTGCGCATAGGTGATGCCAACTAACCCTGGAATGCAGCCGATTACGGCAACCATGACGAATTTCGTCCTGGTGCGGAATCTGTCCGACAGCGCAGGGAGGATGGCGGAGCCAAAAACACCGCAAACGACCATCGTTCCGCCGATGATGCCAGCTTGGATCGACGTGAATCCCCTCGGTTTTACAATATTCTCAATCCAGGTGGACATTCCGTTGAACACCCCGAGACCAATGAAAAAGATGATATTGAAAATAATGAAGTCTTTCTTCTTCACCATCTGCTTCAACCCGTCGAAAACAAGTGCCCGCACTTCCTGTTCAGGCGCGCATTGCGGCGTTGGCGGGTTTTCCCTGGCAAACAGCAGGAAAACGACAGTGGCGGCAATCGAAAAAAAGCCGTATATGACCAGCATATTGGGGATGGAGGATAATCCGGATAAATACGGCGTATAAGCCAAGCCGACTACAAGACCAATATAACCGGCAAGCCAGGACAATCCGGATGCTGTTGCGCGTTCCTTCAGCGGAAACCATTTCACTGCGACCTTGGAAACCGCATTGATGATGAACGGCTGGCCGATTGCAATGCCTACCTGGCAGACCATGACCCATGCGTAATCACTTGCCAGGACACCCCGGAGCATTCCGAATACACAGGTGAAAAGCGCTCCCAGCCCAACTGATATCCGGAATCCGAATGTATCGATGACCCAGGACGCGGGAAAAGACACAATAATATACACGACCATGAAAATGAGGGACAACATGCCGATGCCCATGTCGGATACATGATAAAACGCCACGGCACTGCTGGTGATGGAGGCAAAAGTGATCCAAAGCAGCTGCTGGATGCCCATGACAAGCATGAATGCGAACAGGACAATCCAGCGATAGGGGTATGTGATGATTTTTCCAGTCGTGCTCAAATCGTCCTCCTGGGGTAGTCATAGGGCCATGTTTTGAACAGTATATTACTGAAATGCATGATTTGGCAAGGTGATGACGTGTTTAGTTGATTTCCAGTTACTCCCATGTCAGCCTGGCAGAAGGAAACGGCGCGATGGCCCGTTCCAGCACGCCCTGCACATGCGCGATGAGCATGCCGTAATTGGTCATGGGAATACCGTGTTCGCGCGCATAATTCATCCGATACCTCATTTCCGCCTTGTTGAGCATGCAGGCGCCGCAATGAACAATGGCATCGAATTTATCCAGGTCCTTCGGGAAATGAGAACCGGATGCCCATTCGAATGACACTTCGCCGCCGATCATCTGGCGTATCCAGCGGGGAATCTTCACGGTGCCGATATCGTCGGACTGGCGATGATGCGTGCACCCTTCCACGATAAGCACGTGGGAACCGGGTTTCAGGTTTTCAATGGCCTTGAGTCCACGCACCATTTCCTCCAATTCACCTTTCATGCGGGCAAACAAGATGGAAAATCCGGTAAGGGGGATGTCGTTCGGAACATCAGCGGAAACCTTTAGAAACACTTGGGAATCCGTCACGACCAAGGCCGGTTTTTTCCCAAGATTGGCCAGCGTTTCCTTCAGTTCATGTTCTTTCGTCACGATGGCGACGGCGTCGCATTCGATGATGTCCCGAATGGTCTGCTGCTGCGGCAGAATCAGGCGGCCTTTCGGCGCAGCCTTGTCGATGGGCGTGACAAGCACCACGAAATCACCGGGCTTTATGAGGTCGCCGACTACATGCAGCTGGGAATCATCATATTTCACATTGTGGGCGATCAGTTCCTTCAGTTCTTCCATGCCGGCTTTCGTGGCTGCACTGACGGCGATGACCGGCAAACCCAACGCCTTTCCGATTTTGACTGCTTCGTCGGACGAGACCGGGGTCCGATCCGCCTTGTTGACCGCGACAACGGCGGGAATTCCCTTAGACTTCAGTTCCGACGCAAAATGTATTTCCGACAAGGCGATCCCCTCTCCCGAAGAAATCACGAGGATGGCGAGATCCGTCCTGCGCAGGACTTCCATCGTTTTTTCGACACGCAGGGCACCCAGTGCCCCTTCATCGTCAAACCCCGCCGTGTCAACCATGACAACAGGGCCGATCGGAAGGAATTCCATTGTCTTGAAGACAGGATCCGTCGTTGTGCCGGCCACTTCAGATACGACGGCAAGATGCTGGTTCGTCAGCGCATTGATCAGGGTGGATTTACCCGTGTTGCGCCGTCCGAAGATGGCAATTTGCGTACGGTTGGCCATTGGTGTGGAATTGAGCGATGAGCCGAGTGACGAATTGAGCGATGAATTGAGTAGTGAATCGGACGATGAATTGAGAGACGAATTGATTGAAGACATGCAGTTCCCTCCGTGGATGTATTGCCTTGCATTACCTGCCATGTTGTCCGTATTGTGGGACCTGTCATTTACCTCTTTCCGGTCTGTGTTTTGTGATGTTGATTGTTTGCTCCCCATACCGCATTTCGCGAAAAGATGTTTTCAACTCTCACGCCCGTATTTCGCCGCTTTGCGCCTCAAGGGCTTCCGGCCGGGAATGCCGGGCATTGTCATGGCAAGCGGATTCAACGCCTGCGACAGCATTTCATGAGTGAAAACCGTTCCATCCGAATCCGTCAGGTTCCCCAGATCGACACGTGAAGACAACTCCTGACGTATGGTCCGTTTGCTGATGGCGGCCATTTTCACGACATCCGAAGACGTATCATATCCGATGCGGGTGGATAGCGCCGTCACCAGTGCGCTGCTGTTTTCGACAAGTTCCGCACACCGCTCCCTGTCAGGCTCGATTCCCTTGATGCAGCGGTCAATGAGCAGCCGGACCGCGCTTGTCATCAGGGTCATCGTTTCAAACAGGTTTCGGGCCATCACCGGAAGGAACGCGTTCAATTCAAGCTGGCCCGCGCTGGCCGCCATCGTGATGGCCAAATCGTTGCCCATGACCTGACAAGCCACTTGGTTTACCATTTCGGGAATGACGGGATTTACCTTGCCAGGCATGATGGAAGATCCCGCCTGCATGGCGGGCAGGCGAATCTCCCCGATTCCCGCCCGAGGTCCGGAAGACAGCAGCCGCAAATCATTCGCGATTTTTGTCAGGTTCACAGCCGCCGTCTTCAGCAGGCCGGAAACCTCCACGAATACATCGCAGTTCTGCGTCGGATCAATCATGGAATCCGCCCGGGCCAAGCCCAGCCCTGTCAGTTCACGCAGGCGTTCCACCGCCTGAAACACGTATTGCTTCTCCGCATTCAGGCCCGTTCCGATGGCGGTCCCACCCAGATTTACCTGGCGAAGCCGCTCTTCCACCTTGTACAGCCGCCAGCGATCCCGTGCCACCGCCTGCGCCCAGGCGCCGAATTCCTGCCCGAGCAGCATGGGCACGGCATCCTGCAATTGCGTGCGTCCCACTTTCAAAATGTCCCCGAACTCGTTTTCCTTCTCCTGGAGTGCTGCCTGCAAAGCGGCAAAAGACTCGGAAAGCGGCAGCAGGAGGCGGATGGCCGCAACGCGCAAGGCAGTGGGGAACACATCGTTCGTAGACTGTGAAAGGTTCACATGGTCCAGGGGATGGACAAGGCCATAATCGCCCTTCACCCCTCCCATGCGTTCAATCGCCCTGTTGGCCAGCACTTCGTTCACATTCATGTTCGTGCTGGTTCCGGCTCCGCCCTGCATCGCATCCACCGGGAACTGGGACAGCCATGCGTCTGCGAGGACAGCTGTTCTGCCTGATGCAGCATTTCCCGGTGCCGTGTCGCTGCATCCATCCATCAAATCGGCATGGCGCGAGGATATAACCATGCTAATTTCGTCTGAACCGGATTGGTGCGCTGGAATGCCAATGCCTGTTCCATCCAGTATGTCGTCACAAGCATCAATGCCTGTACCGTCCAGTATGTCGTCACAGGCCCCGATAATGGCATCCGCGACGGATTCCGCCAGGAGACCCAAATCCCGGTTGACCAGCGTGGCAGCTTTTTTCACGATGACCAGCGCCCGTATCAATTCCAGATGCACGCGCTGGCCCGATACCGGGAAATTCTCCACCGCCCGCAGGGTATGGATGCCCCAATAGGCATCTGCGGGCACCTTCCGCTCTCCGAGCAGGTCATGTTCCGTTCTGAACTGCATCGGCATCCTCCCGTATGTCATGTTCCGTTCTGAACTGCATGGCCTTCCTACTACAGGAAAAGATCACGTTCCCCGTTCCTGATGCGGACAAGGTTCCTTGATGTCAGCGCCCGGATATCATCCCTTGCTATTTTTGGCACTTCGGCGGCAACCAGGGCTTCCGCATCGGACGCAAGGGAGGAATCGCCGAAATCACAGGCATATTCCATCAGCGTCATCAAGGCATTGGGGGTGCAGACATTGTGTATCTGGCCGGTTTTCGCCAATTGCATGAAACGATCCCCGGTTCGTCCGGAACGATAGCATGCGGTGCAGTAACTCGGGATGTTGCCTTCCTGAATCAGGCTTTTCAATACTTCCAGCGGCGAGCGCTCGTCAGCTGTGATGAACTGGGGTACGCTTTTCCCGATTTGGTTTGCCTTGTACCCGCCTACGCCGGTGGAAGAGCCGGCGCTGACCTGGGAAACGCCGTGACGGATGAGGGCGCTGCGCATCTTCGCGGTCTCACGGGTGGAAAGGATGATTCCTGTGAACGGGACAGCCAGCCGGATGATGGCGACAATCCGCCTGAACAGGTCATCCGGTACGAGGTGCGGGTAATCGGCGAGGTCCACGCCATCAGCCTTCCGGATGCGCGGCACCGATATGGTGTGGAAACCCACTCCGAAGCGCTCTTCAAGATGCTCGTTGTGAATCATCAGCGCAAGCACTTCAAAAAGCGGTTCCGACAAACCGAACAGCACGCCTGCCCCTACATCTTCCACACCGCCCTCCATGGCCCTGTCGAACGCGGTAAGGTGATATTCGAAACTGCTCTTGGGGCCTTTCGGGTGCATGACTCTGTAGATAGTCTTGTTGTAAGTTTCCTGAAACAGGATGTACGTGCCTATGCCGGCTTCCTTCAATTTCCGGTAATTTTCCACTGTCGTGGATGCAATATTCACATTGACGCGGCGGATGGCCTGTCCGGTTCCTTTCGCGGCGCCGACGCCGACAGGCATTTCATAAATGGTTTCAAGGCACTGCAGTATGTAGTCGATGGAACAATTCACAGGATCTTCTCCCGCTTCGAGCGCAAGCCGCTTGTGACCCATTTTTTCGAGAATCCTGATTTCCTCCCGCACTTCATCCATTGTCAGGCGGCGCCTGCAAAAGTCATTGCCGTGACGATACCCGCAATAGGTGCAGTCATTCACGCAATAGTCGCTGACATAAAGCGGTGCGAAGACGACAATGCGGTTGCCGTAAATGGCCTGCTTGATCTCACCCGCAATCTCGAATATTTCATCATGAACGGCAGGATCGGCCGACACCAGCAAGGCGGCAATGTCCTGGTGTTTCAGCCCTTTGCGGGTGCGGGCGCGTAAAAGTATATCCCGGATCTCTTCAGCAGATGCAGTTCCCGCTTTCTGTAAAAGAGTCTCGATATAGGCGGTATCAATGAAATCCTGATATTGTTTCATTCCTTTGTCCCCCTTGCCGCAACGTGTCCCAAATTCATTCCTGTGTCCCCCTTGCCGCAACGTGTCCCCAATACTTCCTTCATGCCCGAATTCTCCTTGCTGTCGCGTGTTCCCAGCTTTTGTGGTCGCCCACCCGCATGTCGAGTATGAATCCAGCGGCCTCTGTTTTTCTTCGCAAATCTTCCAGGCATTTGGCAGGCGGATCATCTACGGCCGCTTTGCCTTCATACAAAAGGTATTTTGACTTTTCAGCAGGAGGCGTCAGATTCGGCATGAGCACATTCGCCCCGGCCCTGTAGGCCTTTTCCCGTCCGTACCGGTCAATGGTGCCCAATGCGGTGGTCGCGGGAAGCAGTACCTCCGGAAGCATAAGACGCACCATGGCCAGCAAAGTCAGTGTCATCCCAACGGTCCCGGCTGGATTCCCTGCCAGCGGAGTATCCTTGTGGGGAATAAAAGGTCCGATTCCGACCATGTGAGGGTCCAGTTCCTTCAGAAACAGCAAGTCATCAACAAAGTCCGAAGTTGTCTGTCCGGGGATGCCAACCATGAATCCAGCCCCTGTCTGGAAGCCGACATCCTTCAAATCCAGCAGGCACCGGCGTCGCTCATTGAAATCACTGTCCGGATGAATCTTTTCGTAGAGAGCCCTTGTGGCAGTTTCATGGCGAAGCAGGTATCTGTCCGCGCCAGCCTGAAAGAATTTTTCATACGATTTTTTTGGCCATTCCCCCATGGAAAGCGTGATGGCGCAATCAGCGTATTTTGACCGGATGGATGTCACTATGGCTGAAATGCGGTCCTCATCCAGATACGGGTCTTCTCCGCCCTGAAGAACGAAAGTGCGGAATCCGAGTCGATATCCTTCCGCGCACGCCTGTAGAATTGTCTCAGGGGAAAGCCTGTATCTGTCAGCCTGTCGATTGGAGCGCCGAATGCCGCAGTAAGAGCAATCCTTTTTGCAATGATTCGTCAGCTCAATCAGTCCCCTGACATACACGGTGTTTCCATAATGCTGATGACGAACCTCGCCAGCATTGTCCAGCAAATAGGCCCCGTCAGCATCCGACATCGTATCCAGCAGTTGTTGAAACCCATTTGCAGAAAGGGTTTGATGGGTCCGTAAGGTTTCTATGAGCGTGCGGTTGTCCGTATTGGATTTCCATGTTTCCATCACCATCATAGCTCCTTTTCCAGCTTGGCATTCCATGTTTCCATTACCTTCACAGTTCTTTTTTGGAAATGGCTGTCTTGACCTGCACATGGGGAATGGTGCCGAGTCTTCCCGTGAATCCGTTAATCTCATCCATTTCGCCGAGAACCGTGATGCTGATGACCGAAATCCCTTCATCAAAAGGGATTCCCATCCGGCCTCTCACAATATGCTTGTATCCGGCAACCACTTCATTGAACTCCTTCTGGGATATGTCCGGTTCATCCAGAACTGCGCTGATGACTGCGATACGCTTCATGGGGCCCTCCTTCCGGGTGTGGTCTGATGTGACGACCATGGCATGCCATTATAAAATCAGCTGTTTCATGGGTCAATTCCATATGAGATGGAACAAAAAAGGCCTTCCCCAAAAGGGAAGACCGTACGAAATCCAACACGATGCCGCGCAGCCGGTTGACACCTTGCCTGCAGGCAGGAATATTGAAACCGTCCGCCTTCCGAATCAGGACACGAGTTGCGGAGATCCCGCAATCCATGTTCTTTTTCACCAGGGGATTGAACCAGGCACTGCCGTGTCTCAAACTGCCGATGATTTAGGGTTTGCCTGCATCATCAACGTGTATGGGACTGCTGCGGCACCAATTGTTATTAGTTTAACAACCTTTGGCGAGTCTGTCAAGACGATTCTGATCGACCGACCAATCGGATCGACCGACTATTCGGATCGACGATTCAGAATGACTTGTCCGGGCAGTGCTGTCCGGTCGCGCTGTTCAGAATGCATTACCCGTTATTGATTCCAGGTAATGCCCGCACCAATGCTCACCGGATGAAAACGAACGGATTTCCTTTTCTGGCCGGCGCCTCACCTGTTGGCCCGGCCGGAAAGCCGATGGCCAGGGAACCGAATACCTTCTCGTCATCAGGAACGCCTAATCGATCCAGTACACTTCGAATCGCAGGTTCCTCGCCAAACCATGTCAGCTGGTTGATCCAGCAGGAACCCAATCCAACCGAGTGTGCCGCCAGCTGCATGTTTTCCAGGGCACAGGCACAATCCGCCATGGCGTTGGGATAGGCTTTGCGGTTGGTCACAATCACAAGGGTGGGTGCATGATAGTGGAAGGAATAATCATCCATCCTTGCAGCCTCCTTGCCTCCGCGAATCGAAACATAGGTGTTTTCATCCACAACGCGTTCCGCGAAGGCATTCCGCACAAGCAGGTTGAGTTCTTCGAGAACTCCTTCATTCTGAATGATGAAGAAATGCCAGAATTGGGAATTGGACCCGCATGGCGCATATTGCGCAGCAGTAAGGATATCAGCCAGGTCCGCTTCCGATGCCTGTTGATTTGTGAAGCGCCGTACGCTTCGGCGCGAGAGAATATTCCGCATGACGTCATTCATGATGGACCTCCATGGCACTAACGGTGCCGACTTCAAGGATATCCCGTTCCATCCGGCTGGTCAAGTCGGTTGAATTTGCGGTAAAATCATAATGACACGGCAATATGAAACCGGATTGTCCGGAACAACCAGATGGAAGAAGGATTTGTCATGATGAAACTCCATAACCTGCGTGACAACCGTGAACTGGTCATGCTGCTCCTGGAAAACTGGGATTATGATGCCGATGGGTTATACTTGCTGGACCGGTTCCGCATCTCCGCCAATGCGGTCTATCCTTTTTCATATCAGGATAAAGTGCGTTTCCTGCGGTTTGCACCTGTCGAGGAGAAAAGAGAAGGGCAGGCAGAGGCGGAATTCGCCTTTCTGGCCTGGCTTGACGGCAATGGGTATGAAGCCGGTCAGCCTGTTCCTTCGCACGGCAATCGCCTGCTGGAAGTATGCGCAACGAAATGGGGACCCTATCAGGCCAGCGTGTTTGAAGGCGTTGCCGGCATTCGGCTTGATTGGTCGGATCTCACGGATGACGCCATCCTGGCTTACGGACAAGCATTGGCACGCCTTCACGAGCTATCTTCCCGGTATGAACCGCTTCCACAAAACCTTCCATGGTCCTGGGAACAGGTGCTTGAATGGTCTTTGGAAATTCTGGAACAGATCCCGGTTCTTCCAGCGGGTGCATTCGGACCGGATTCCGGCGGTATCCCAAAGAATGATTATGAAACAGCGCTGAATGCTGCGCGTGAAGAAGCGAAAAATCTCAGAATGCTGTTTCAAAGCCTTCCCATGGGTCCCGACTCATATGGAGTGGTCCACTACGATTTCGAAACGGACAATGTATTCTGGCAACAGGATTCCAACCGTTGTGTCCCCATTGATTTCGACGATGTCATGGTTCACTGGCATCTCGCCGATATCGTGCAGGCACTCGACAGTTTGAACGAAACTGTCGAGGATAAGATTGAATCGGTCTTGGAAGCATCGGGCGAACCTGTTCATGGTGATTTGGAAAACCGTGAGGAATCAGGAAATCTCCGCATCAACACGGCCGGGATGGTGAAAATACGGCAACAGGCAGTCCGCGGCTGCTTTCTGAAGGGATATCGCAGCATTCGGCCGATATCGGATGAAATGCTCTCCTTCACGCCCGTATTCCTTCGTTTCACCGCTCTTTACGGATATGCACGGGTCGTACGTTCCCTTTCCGAAGTGCGCCCGGATGAGCCGGGATGGATGGCCAATCTTCGGAAAAAGCTGCATCAATTGATGAGAGAGCGAAGGGAAATATTCGAAAGCACGCTGCAGGCATCGGAATCCGCTGCAGGCTGAAGAGCTGCGCATCCGCTTCCATGCCGCACTGTTCCCATGCGTACCTGTTTCACTCATGCCAGTTTCTGCTGTTCATTGTGATAAAATGAATGAATGATGTGATTCCCAGGAGGTGTTTCCATGTTTTGTTCCCATTGCGGCAAACAAATCGCGGACAATGCAAGATTCTGCAACCATTGCGGCTTGTCACAGCCGGAGTTGCCTTCGCAGCCTTATCAGCCATTTCACCAAACATGGACTTTTAGATATCGCAAGCCATGCGC
>CAZFWQ010000064.1:0-5149 GCA_964522755.1 uncultured Oscillospiraceae bacterium
CTGCGTAAGACAGCGAAAACAGGACGCCGACCCGCTCTGCGAATGCTCCTTCGTTCGGGTTGCCCTCCCCGCCGACAACGATGAACTTCTGCGGGGGAATCGTGATGAGCGTGGGGTTTTCATCTGGCAGGTACAGATTTTTTTCCTGCTTCTTCCATTCGAACTTCATGTCACGCCCTCCTTCATCCGGCTTGCTGCAGCTATTGCATCCGATATGGATTCGTTCTCAATCGTCGTGTCCCAGATAGATTCCTGACAATTCCCCATTGGAGAAGCGGCGGACCGCCGTCCTGAGCTTGACCGGGTAGAAAGGCTGCGCATCCAGCGTATCGACGGGCAGCCACTCATAGCCCGCATGCCGGACATCGAGTTCGAGTCCCGCTTCGGATTTCTCACCCGTATCCCGACACTCGAATATGAAGTCGATGCGGTGGAAGTCCTCACCCAACGTCCGTTCAACGATGAAGAGGAGCGGACCGGCCTCGACCCGGACACCCAATTCTTCGGCACATTCGCGTACCACGGTGTCAGACAGGATTTCGTCCGGTTCCTGTCCGCCCCCTGGCAAAACATAGTAAGAGTAGTCCTCGTCCACGATCTTTGACACCAGCAGGCAGCCATCTCGAAGAATCATCGCCTTGGCGGAGTTCCGGATGCGTTTCGGCGGGTTGGTAGGAATCTCGGCGGGTTGCACGTTCTGGCTCATCGGGCTGTCTCCTCTCCCTGTGCGGCACTTCACACGGAAGCGCCCGCTTTCCAGTCTACCAGAATCCCCACTGATTCAGTTCAAAATATTTCAAAGCCTCTGAAATTCACACAGAACATCGATTTCCCCTGCATCGTTCATCCCGGCCTCGTTCATCCCTGCACATCGTTCATCCCTGCATCGTTCATCCCGGCCTCATTCTTTCCGACAGCAAAAGCGTCCCGAGAAGGATTTCCAGCCGGGTGACTCTGCTGGTGCAGTTCTTTCAGCCGGCCGGGGGCGAAGACGAAACAGGTCAATTATCCATTGTCTTTGATCTCATTTATGGCAGTCCGGGTATTCAAGAATTGCGTCTTCGGGTTGGGAACATATGTACCAGGCAGCACGCTTTCCCACATTCACTACGCGAACATGACCAAAGGCTTTCCCCAGTTCATCCCTCACTACCCTGATGAAATTGAAATAGTCCCCGCCTTCAAGCCATTCAATGACACTTGTGGCAAGTGACCTGTTATCGTTATAATCATGCAGGATGACAAGATTCCTGGTCACCCGGCTCATTTCCGCATACATCACTTCCCGATCGGCGGGTTTCAATCCATGCGCCACATAAGAAGCAATGGAAATGTCGAAATATTTGTCAGTAAATGGCAAGCGTTCAAGAGCACTTGCGTTTCGGAAGACAATGTTTTTGTTCTCAGGCTTTTTCGAGGCGATATCCAGCATTTTTTGAGAAGGGTCCACCCCAGTCACGTCAAAGCCCCTCTCTTCGAACACCGCGCACAGGGCCCCGGTCCCGCAACCGACATCCAGGATTTTCAAATGGGCCGGTTGAAGCACTTCGGCTGACATTCCCTGCAGGAGGGCACGATACGTGTTTTTCTGATAATTGAAAAACAAGCCGTATACCGGGGCAATGAGATCAAATACCGAGCGTTTTCGTCTTGTCCCCTCCATCAATGGAAAACCTCCCGAATCGCATGAATCATGGTTGTCTATCATGTTCTTTCCCATTGCCACCCACCCCAACCGATATGTTATAACATATGCCAATCATGACAAGTCTTCAGTTGAACAAAACGTAATCGCAACCATACCGAGGCCTAAGGGAACGAGAGTATTCGGATGCAGTGTCCTGATAAACCATGCTATACTCAACCGGTTTGAAAGACTGTAATTTTGTTACTGCGCAAGAGGACGGTTCACTGTATAGTAAGCATAACAGGGTTTGGCGAAGGATGCACCGGCCCACGTTGCAGTTTCGTTAACTCTTGAATATCCTCGTTTGAAGGCAGGCGACATGGATTATCTGATTTCGTTTCTTGAAGGGATCATCACGTTTGTTTCACCTTGCCTCTTGCCAATGCTTCCTCTTTACCTGTCTTATTTTGCAGGACAAGGCAAGGAAGGCGGGAAAAAGGCAACCATAGTCAATGCGCTCGGATTTGTCCTTGGATTTTCTATTATCTTCGTCCTGATGGGCGCCTTCGCCGGGGCCATCGGTGGATTGGTCAAAGAATACGGCACAGCCGTCAATATCGTTTCTGGTGCAGTCGTCATCCTTTTCGGCCTGAACTTCACGGGATTGCTCAAGCTGCCATTTCTCAACAACACGCGCCAGATGAAGATAAATACGATGAATCTGGGTTTCTTCTCTTCCATATCCTTCGGCTTGATATTTGCCATCGGCTGGACCCCATGTGTCGGGGCTTTTTTGGGCTCAGCCCTTATGCTTGCCGCTTCTGGCGGGGAAAGCCTGAAAGGAATCCTCATGTTGTTGAGTTTTTCACTTGGCCTTGGCGTTCCCTTTCTCGCCAGCGCCATCCTCATCGACAGGCTGAAATCGACCTTCGCCTTCATCAAGCGGAATTACAGGGTGGTCAACATGATTTCCGGCATTTTTCTGATCATCACAGGCTCCCTGATGGCTACCGGTCTGATGGGATATTTCCTATCATTGCTCACATTTTAGGAGGAAGAGAATATGAGTGCAAAAAGCAAAACACTGATCGGCCTGATCCTTTTCGCCATCATCCTGGTTATCGCCATGACCGCCTATTCGCGATTGTCAGCGACTTACAAGCCTGATAACAATGCTTCGGGTGAAAATACATCACAGGGGAACGTCAAGAAAATTGCCGCTCCGGATTTCACTGTGACGGATGCACAGGGGAATGAAGTCAGTTTGTCTGATTTCAAGGGAAAGCCGGTGGTCTTGAATTTCTGGGCTTCCTGGTGCCCGCCGTGTAAAAGTGAAATGCCGCATTTCAATGCGAAATACGGCGAAGTCAAGGATGACATCGTGTTCATGATGGTGGACCTGGTCGACGGTCAGCGGGAAACACAGGCCAAGGGCCAGAAGTATGTGGATGACAACGGTTTCACTTTCCCTGTTTATTTTGACAATCAGCAGGAAGCAGCATCCAAATATTGAATCTCATCCATTCCGACAAGTCTTTTTATTGATAAGAACGGCGACATCGTGGCTGGATACCAGGGGGCTATTGACGAGAAGACCCTGGCTGCCGCGATTGAAAAAATCAGGTGAAAGATGCTTGATATCCAATGTGGATCTGTAAAAAGCAAAATTCAAGGTCTACTTTAGTTAACTTATAAATCTGCCACACTTGAGGCAGATTTTTTTATCACACACTTCCAATGTCACAAAAACGCCACAAATCCGAGTTAAAATAGGTAAGGTTTCCGGGAGATTCATATCACGGCCGGCATCCGCAAGGATAGAAAAAGGACTCTGGACAGATAAACTCATGTGGACAGAAAAACTCATGTGGACAGAAATATACACGCGGATACGAATCCGCAGATGGAGTGCTTGATGTTTTGGAAGTGGCCTGTCGGCAAGAGGCATGCATGGTTGCGATACGGGATTCTCATTGCGGTTCTGGCATATACGACCTGGCAGGTATGGAGTCATGGCCTTGGGAACAAGATGTTTCCATCCATTCATGGGTTATGCCCTTTCGGGGGTGTTGAATCTCTCCTTGCATACCTGCAAAACGGAAGCATGCTCCCGAAAATTTTCTCAGGCACCATGGCGCTGCTGTTTACAGTTGTCGTCATGGGGATCATTTTCAGGCGTGCCTTTTGTGGCCTGATCTGCCCGATGGGAACCTTGCAGGAAGCATTTGGCCGATTGGGCGGCAAAGTGTTTAAGAAACGACTGGAAATCCCCAGGCATATGGATGCTCCTCTGCGCGCCATAAAGTACATCGTGCTGTTATTCAGTGTCGCTTTGGCCTGGGCTACGGGCACACTCTGGTTTCAGGTCATTGACCCATGGGCGGCATACGGGCACCTTGTCAACTGGAATGATTTGAAGGGAACCTATCTGGTTGGATTCATCATTCTTATCATATCCCTTGTGGGTTCCTTCCTTGTTGACAGGTTTTTCTGCAAGTATCTTTGCCCCATGGGCGCTTTGACTGCAATCGTCGGTAAATTCGGATTCATGCGCATTCACCGCAGACGCAGGGAAGACGCGAAATTGTCTGAAGATGGACCTGAAACCGGTGAGATGCCGATGCCGTCGCCTGCATCAAATATCTGCATCGACTGCGGTATCTGTACGCGCCGATGCCCGATGAACATACGCGTTCATGAGCAGGAAGTCGTGAAACAGTCCGAATGCATCGACTGCGGCAGATGTGTCGCGGCTTGCCCGGTTCCCGGCGCCCTTGAGCACCGGTTCTTCGGGAAACGGGTTTCGGTGGTGGTTGTCCTGATCCTGTCGGCTGCCCTGTATTTCGGAGCCATCCTTGCAATGCAGGCATTCGGCCTTGACCGGTATTCCAGTGGCGCCGAGGCAACCTTGCGGGAACTTGCAAAGCAGTCCGGAATCACCACGATGGAATTCAAAAAGGAATACGGCCTTCCCGCATCACTCCCCGATCGGACCGGCGTGACGGAAATCCAGAGCCTTATCCCGATTTCAGTCGTCGCCGGGCAGAATGGCATGAGTACGGCGGATTTAAAAAAATTATTCAACTTGTCTCCCGACCTTCCTGATTCCACTGCCTGGGAACCGACCCTGGATGCTGTTTCGGCGGGAGTATTCGCCTCTTCAATGGGTATGGATTTTGAGACTTTCCTCTCCAGCTATGGTCTCGACAACACCATTACACCGGAAACCCCCTTTAGGGAGGTCCGGTTGCAAATGGCGGCAATGAGTGCTGAAGCCGATTCCGCTGGTTCCGGCGAACCCTGTGCAGCCGAGGGAGGAACCGGCTGCACGGAAGACTAGGCCCGTGAACTGAAGTATGAATTACTTGAGGTGCAGCGCAACTTCGTCTCGAACACATGAAAAAAATCAAGCGCAATGTCATCAATCACAAGAAATCTTCAGCGAAATGTCGATCTCTCCATCAATCATGCCCTGAAAATCCAAAACCCTTCGAATAATAAAGTACTGGGACACCAGAAAAC
>CAZFWQ010000064.1:5249-10572 GCA_964522755.1 uncultured Oscillospiraceae bacterium
CAGCTCAAGGTCAAGGATTGCGACGCAACCTGCGTCCCGCTCCAGACTCGCGACAAGGACTGCCTCCAGGCAATGCTGCAGACCCGGGACCAGCTCAAGCTCAAGGATTGCGACGCGACCTGCGTCCCGCTCCAGACTCGCGACAAGGACTGCCTGCAGACACGCCTCATGACGCAGGATCAGCTCAAGGTCAAGGATTGTGACGCGACCTGTGTCCCGCTCCAGGCGAGTCTCATGACGCAGGACAAGCTCAAGGATAAGGACATGAAAACGTCTCCATTGAAATTGATGGATCAAAGCTGCACCTGATGCACTGACCGGGAATGAAATGGCTGGGA
The DNA here is from genome assembly GCA_964522755.1 of uncultured Oscillospiraceae bacterium. Taxonomy (GTDB): domain Bacteria; phylum Bacillota; class Clostridia; order DSM-8532; family DSM-8532; genus JAEWSN01. The sequence continues at coordinate 5,588 of CAZFWQ010000064.1, forward strand.
ATGAAATGGCCGGGATTGAAATGGCCCGGCAGTTGGCAGGTATTTGCGATGGTTCAGCAAATATGCCAATTGCCGGGATTCTGGAAAGGCTGTTCATGCTGCAATCCTCATCGGGCCCCCTTGTCTCGGATATCCCGGAGCCAACCCGGAATGAATTTGCGCGCATTCAGAACGGTGACCGCCAGTTGCGGGAAGAAATGCTTCTTCGGTACGAGAAATTCATCAATCACTTCATTTTCTCCCACCACGGCAGTGTCAATCAAGACGATGCGTACAGCACGGCATTGTCCGCGCTGAACGAGGCGCTGTCATCCTATAATCCGGATATGTCGCGCTCATTCAAAAGCCATGTGATTGCAGTCATCAAATGCAGGCTCATCGATGAAGAACGAAGGAACAACAGGACCAGGAAGACTTTCCCGTTTTCCTGGTTTCAAAAGCCGGAAGAGGAAAAAAATCGATTTGAGCAGACTTGGCTGATAGCTGAAATACCGGATCCGGATGTGAAGATGGAATTCCGAATGGAACTTGATGTGCTGCATGACACAATGAAGGCGTTCCATATCACGATGGATGACATGTGCCATGCGGCCCCGCGCCATATTGACTCAAGAAGGCTGGCCATCCGGATCGGGATAACGCTGGCAGGCGACGGTCCCCTGTTCGGCCGCCTGATTGAAAGATGCGTCCTGCCGGTGAATCAGCTTTCACGCCTTGCCTGTGTGAACAACAAAACCATTCATCGCCACAAGAATTATATTATTCTGATCGCATTGATATGGAATAGCCGGTTGGATATCTTTCGCGATTATATTCGTGATTTGCTGAAAGAAGGAGATGCTCATGACTGAAATCCGAGGCACCATCATAGACATCACGGATGGCACAGCCTATGTCATGACACAGGCCTGCGACATTGTCCGAACACCTGCAACGGCAGCCATGCTGCCCGGCATGCCTGTCCGGCTCATGCAGCGGAAGACCGTGCACCAACCTGCAGGCCGTTCATTGACGCATCCTGAAAATGCATCCAGAGCCATTCCACACTCACGAAACCGCGCCGCAAAACAGCTCCTCGCAGCCTGCCTGGTGCTTTTCATGGTCCTGGTGCCGGTACTGGGCCTAATCAATCCGGTATTCGCATGGGTCAGTCTCGATATCAATCCTAGCATTGAATTTGCAGTCAATCCCGCCTTGACAGTCATCCGGGCAAACGGGTTGAACGCGGACGCCAGACAATTGATGCTGGATGGCGAATATATTGGCCTCCCTCTAGATCAATCGGTCCGTATTTTCCTCGAGCAGGCAGCGAAAGCCGGCTATCAGGTCGGAGACGCCGAGCACCCGCTCATCATCGATGCAGCCCTCATGAAGTTGCAGACCCGAATCGGAACAGGCGGGAAGTATGAATCTTCCGCTGCCCTGACAGCCATGCTGCAGCATATGAAATCGCAATTCGGCCAGGATGGCATCAATGCGGTTGTCAGGATGGAACCATCTGCGGTCAGGAATGAAGCACGGAAACTGGGCCTTTCGATAGGACGCTACGCCCTGATGGAAATGGCGAAAGAATCCGGAGCTGAATTGTCACCAGAAGAAAGCAGAACCATGCAATTGTCGAGACTCATGTCTCTCGCCGGAAAGAAACTAACTGAGACATCCCTGACTGTTGGAGATGAGGGAGCGTCCAAGGAACCTGATGCGTCTTTATTTGACAATACTGCCGTGCAACCGGCGGACACAATGAAGAACAGCATTGAAGCAAAACCCGGTGAAACAACATCCGCTGGCGGAATTTCCAGCAACGGCACCCAGGAAAAAGAGCGAAATGCAAATCAGGAAAGAAATGCATTGCAGGAACAAAACGTGGGAACCTCCAACGAGTTGGCCCCGGTGCAGAACAAGGAGCAAACACAGCTGACCGAACAGCAGCGCAATGCGGATCAATCAGCTCAATCCAATACAGGATCGGCCATATCAGGGACGGATACCGAGGGCAGCGCCACTACGCAGCGGGCATCCTCTTCCGAAACAACCCAGGGATCGAACGATTCCCATGATGCGACAGTTCCGGCACCTGAAAACGGCAACAGTTCCGGTGGAACGCAGGAACCGGATAATTCGTCTTCCCCTGCTGAACAGCCATCTGTCGGCAATAGCGTACCTTCCCCCACCGCGCAGCCATCGGCCGGAAATAGTGGACCTTCCCCCACCGCACAGCCATCGGCCGGAAATAGTGGGCCCTCCCCCACACCACCAGCCACTGAGCCCTCCACCGGACCGTCCGATACAGGAAACTGCACTGTGCAGGGAGATGGGACGACATCGCCGCCAGTTGCCTCCACTGGAGGCAACTGATTAAATCATCGATGAAATCGATATCCTTGAGTAAAACGGTATTATAGATTCCCATCAGATAATCCCGGCGAATGTCCTCGTCTAAAATAGCAGCGGCTTAGGGGAAACCGCCGTTTCTGCAATAGCCGTTCCAAGCGTCCCGCTTGTCTCCGCCTACCAGTTCATGATATTCCGCGAAGGAAAGTGGCAGCACGCAGATTTCGACATATCTGCCGGAAAGCAGTGTGGATTTTCCACAATGGCGGCCATCGAGTGCCGGTTCATCAATGAAAAAATAACCTCACTCAAATCCTGCCGAGGAAAATAAGCAGCCGAAGAATCAAGTCATCATACCAGGCCTGTCTTTTCACATCCGGATGAACGGCATATGCGATCCGCTTAAAAAAATGCGCGTCTCTGTCCAGGAAACGTTGAAGCACCTGCTGCGAACGAATCGGCAGGCAAACGGCATACATAGAGGAGAACAGTTGAGCCTGTCGGGTTATGCCCCTTACATTCCCTTGTTTTGCAAAACGGTGTAGCCGCTGCTTCTGTCGCGCCAGGAAACCATTTTTCTGCCCCACCGCATTCAATTCATGCTGCCTGTACAGGATTCTGCTTTCCGTATCATACAACACTTTTCCGAATGCGGAAATGACCAGGTAACACCACCAGTCATGTAAAAGGACGTCTTTCACATCGGTGCCCGCTATCCGCGCAATGCCTTCCGCAAGAAGGTCGCGGGCACTCCGGTTCATGACAAGCGTGGCTCCCGTCGCGATGTTTTCCACCAGTGCGTTCGTGAAAGATGGCATACGCCGGGTGATGCGGGTGTATCCTATCGGTTGGCGTTTCCCATCCACCATTTGCAGCCGTGATGAATACAGCAGTGGTTCCTCCGCAGCATCTCCCGCCTCCGCCCTCAGCATTTGAATGGCACGGTTCAGCTTGTCAGGCTGCCAGACATCGTCCTGGTCGCAGAAGGCGTACCACTGCGTTTGACCGTCCGGCTGCTTCTCAGTCCGATCATCCTCCTGATTATCTGCCTGACTATCTGCCTGACTATCCGACTCCTCGACCGGCTGCATATCCGACTGACATAGCAGTTCAAAGAAACTGCGTACAAACCCGAGGTTTTCACCTTGGACAAGTGAAACGGAAAACCTGGACGAGACATTGTTCATTCGATTTTTAACGGCTTCGTGTTCAGGCCCGGTTCCGGCACTCCCACCTTCCGTCTGTCTGCAGAAAGACTTTATGAGATCAATCGTTCCATCGGTGGACCCATCATCCCTGATTTTCAGCTTCAGGTGAAAGTCTCCCTCCTGGGCAGCCAGGCTCTCCAGTTGTTCCGCCAGGTATCGCTCCCCATTCCATGTGGAAAGCATGACGACAACAGTCGTTTTCCCCATCCGTCCCGCCTCCCCTTCACAAAGTCCTTCCCATCCTGTATGATGATGGTTGAGCCATGCATACCGTATCACAAGCCTTGTAGAAAAGGCAACATGCGGATTTCTCAATCTGGATTTCACAACCGCCGTTTCATATTCCGGATCCCGCAATCCGGTTTTTACAATCCGGATTTTCATAACCTGCACCCCGGAGGACATCATGCCGGAACTTACATTGTCCATCGTCACCTACAACCATGAACAAGACATCCGCAAAGTCATCGACAGCATCATCGACGGCATGACTCCCATGGACGAAGTCGAAGGGGATCTGCCTAATTTTCGCATCATTGTCGTGGACAATGCATCGACGGACAACACGGTGCAGATTGTGAAAATGGCCCAAACCCAATATCCCGGCCTCATCGAATGCCTGCCGCAGAAGACGAACCGGGGATTCGGCGCCGGTCACAACCGGGCCATTCCCCTGATGAAAAGTCATTATCACGCCGTCGTGAATCCCGATATCCTGATTCCCTGCGGCGCTCTTCTGGATATGATCCGCTTCATGGACACCAATCCGGATATCGGCCTGCTCACGCCGAAGGTTGTTTTCCCGGATAACAGCCCACAGTATCTATGCAAACATCACCCAACCTTCATTGACTTGTTTCTACGCCTCGCATTGAAAGGCTCCTTCCGAAAAAGGCAGGATTGGTTTGAAATGCGGGATACCGGATATGACCATGTCTTCGATGTGGAATATGCGACCGGGTGCTTCATGTTTTTCCGCACGGAGGTTTTCCTGCAGATTCATGGCTTTGACGAAAAGTTCTTCCTGTATCTGGAAGATGCCGATATCACCCGCCGTGTCAACGAAGTAGCAAGAACCGTCTTCTTTCCATGCGTCCAGGTTATTCATGAATGGCAGCGGGACCAGCATCGGAAGATTGCGCTGATGTGGGTCAATGTGAAATCCTGGCTGCACTACTGGTGGAAATGGCATAACAGGTCACATCATTCCCCTCATGGATTTTGAATGTAAGTATAATCTTCCGCCAATCATCGGATATGAGCGGATTTGTCCGGGCGTATCTATCGGATACCCAATGCCAGCAGTGCACGAGTCATTGTGCTTCCGATGATTACACTCATTGTAATGCATAGTACATATCCACCCAGGAAAATTAACCTGTTCTTTCCTGTATTGGAAATCAGCCTGTTCTTTCCTGTATTGGAAATCAGCCTGTTCTTTCC
>CAZFWQ010000064.1:10672-13590 GCA_964522755.1 uncultured Oscillospiraceae bacterium
CTGTATTGGAAATCAGCCTGTTCTTTCCTGTATTGGAAATCAGCCTGTTCTTTCCTGTATTGGAAGTCAGCCTGTTCTTTCCCGTATTGGAAATCAGCCTGTTCTTGACGGTATTGGGCGCTTTTAGAACAGAAGGAAAATAATACGCAGTGATGAAGTAAACCAAAAAATAGCCGGACAGGAAATATCTCCATTCCACGTGCAGCAGCGCCTGAATCAAGCTCTGGAAAAGCAAAACAGCAAATAGGATCCATTCGTTTCTGTTCATCTTGCGCTTTCTTATCAAGTCATACAATGAATATGCAGCAACATAATTGACGGAATAGGTGAAAATCATGCTGAATACGACTTCGGTTTTTGTAATATCGCCAATCCAGGTAGGGTATGGGTTGGAAAATCTGATATCCATCCCGGAAAAACCCTTGAAAATATAGTTTTTCATCATCTCCAGCGGATAATGAATCCATAATGACAACACATCGAATATCGATTTGAATTGAAAATTCGCAAGTATGTTTTCCGGTGTTATTGGATTCACTTGCCCGAAGAAATCATTCAGCACGCGGATTCCGCTGTCGTCAACAATTGTATAGGGATACAGGGTTATGGTTTCGATGTTCAGCTGCGCGCTGTTAAGCACCAAGCCGTTCCCGGTATCATAGGGAAACAAATGAAATCCTGCACCGGAATCGAAAAAAATAAGTACTTGCGGTATTTCGATAAGCACAATGCCCGCAATAAAAGGTAAAACCATCGCAAGGTATTCTGGAACCGTCTGCATGTTTATGTGCCCGTTGCTGTCTTTGTATCGATTTCTGATGTTGATGATCATAAAAACCAGACTCAGGTATACGAGCAGGATTGCGTTCGGCCTTAGCTGCATATTCACTGACAAGAGCAATCCCCATGCCAAATATTGTTTTTTTGTCAGCAGACCTCGTTTCTTGCTGGATAGAATAATATAGTACAAAGTGCCAATGGATGCCATCAAGCTATATACGTCAAGGAGCAGATAGAAAAAATAACCTTTCCAGCCAAGATAAAATAGAACAAATAAAACGCAATCCTGTGCAATCGTGCTTTTTCTGTTTGAAATAAGCTCATACAATTTGGGGAATAAGGTTGAAAATGCAAATGCGTATATCATTGACGAAATAAACAGGTATATCAAATAGTGATGCATGCCCAGAATGCTGGCGGCAGTTCTGATTCCGAGCGTGATAACCGGAACAAGGTATCCTCTGAATGTCGTGAAATTCCATCCGATAAAAGGCCAGTTATCGAAATAATTGAAGATGGAAAATGTATTGTCATGGATAAATGCATCCCCCGCATACCAATAATAGGCCGCATCTCCAATGCATACGCCTTTCCAGACAGGATACTTATATAGATTGTAACAAACCAATGCCGCGAAAAAAGACAAGAATAAAAGCAGGTACCGATTCTTGGTTTCTCCACGACTTTTGTCATGTGGTTTGTGCCTCAATGAAATACTCCCCCACCTTCCGGCCGATAATTGTCTTATGACATGCAAGAAACGGTCCATCCATTCAAATGGCTGTATTGCAATACAATCCTTCCCTTGTGCATTACTTTTTCAGGATGAATTCACATATTTTTTTCATTAGCGCTTTAAGGCCCTGCCTTTGATATGTTTCAATGGATTTTTGGTATTTTACTACGATGTTATGCACAATCGTCTTTGCAAATATGCCTTTTGTAAAGTAGAAATTCGAATATCTGAATGGATTCTCTACGCTCAACATGATATTGTAGTCGTTCCTATACAGCTTTCGAACCCGATTGCTGATTTTCTTGCCTGAGTCATAATGGCCATATGACCATTTGGTCTTTGAAGTTTCGTCGGCATCATTGGCATCATGAACGATGGAATAGGCCGCATATAGACGGCGAAACGGGTGATCTCCCGGGGAAAGCCACTTGCGCATGCAGGTCTCCGCAACCAAACCATAGCCTGAAAAGTGAATGAACCTCAATTCATCGCCGCGTATCGCAATTCTATCATCGTCATTTACTGTCATTCCGCTATCGAGCAATGACCAGGGTGCAAAGTCATATCCCCTATGCTTTAAGACCTCCACATCAAAAAAGCAGGGAGCTAAATCTATCCATTTTTGATCCGTAAACATATTATTGGCCTTGTCATCATAACAAAAGAGGTAGAGCCTGTTTGCCCACCAATCAATGAATTTTTTGGCTTCCACTGACCTGTTGATGGCCAAAAATCCAAGGTTATAAGCACCATGGATGATGCAGGACAACTCCATGTCAATATTCCCCGGCTGCAATAAATGAGGACATACGACAATGGGCCTTGTATCCAATCTTTCTCTCAACTCAACCAAATCCGCATAGACATAGGTATCCGGATCCAAATAGATGAACTTGTCTTCCTGCGGATAATCAGTAAATAAATATCGAAAGAATTGCCCTTTCACCGCCGTTGACGCTTCAACGATACTGTGCTTGAAGATAAACCTTTCGAAATAGACTTTGTCAGACGCTTTGATGATATGACCACCATATATGAACTCATCGAAATTTTCTTCCCAAGCCTCTTTTGCCAAAACAACCCGGTCAAAATATTCACAGTTTCCTGCCGCCCCGGCTTCATTTTCAACAAGGCAGACGATAAAGTTGGCATCCGGCATGTGTTCTTTTACAGATTTGGCCAATGTCCTTGCTTTATGCAAATAGTTCGCGCAAATCGATGTGAATATAATCATCAAACTCTCCTTTTTTTACCAAACAGTATCCTCTTCATGACTTTCTTGATCCATGTGCTTTTCAACATGATGTTAATGAATGGCATGTATTTTCGAATCGCCTTATACTGATATATCTGATCAATCAAGGCTTCCCTCATCCCGACTGCATATTGAACATAGTGTTTT
>CAZFWQ010000065.1:0-880 GCA_964522755.1 uncultured Oscillospiraceae bacterium
GGGGATTGGGCCGTGATGGGGATTGGGCCGTGATGGGGATTGGGCCGTGATGGGGTCCGGGTTCCGAAAACGTGGTCTGGCGGTTTCTGCCCGATTGTCATTGAATGAGGCGTCGTCCGGACGGAGCCTTGAAAGACAGGAAGAGGACCATCTGAACCAAGATGAAGGACAGCAGGTACATGAACTGGAACTTGCTGTGTTCAAACACGCGGTTGGTGACAACCGGCAGGCGCTGCATGATGAAATTGCCGACAATGGGTGACAGGAGCGCTGACAGTCCGAAAACGGCGACGAACCAGCTTTCATAGACAGTCCGGATTTTTTCCGGAATGATGCCGTACCGATAGTTCAGAATGGCGATGTAGAACCCGCTGTTCCCGATTCCGGCCAGAATCGTCGCTGGCACCAGGATCCAGGCTGTTTTCGTGGTCAGAAACCCGTATAGCAGGAATTCAAAAACAGCGACGAAAGCCGTCATGCGAAACACGTGCACAATGCCGTGCCTAACTTCCATCTTCCTCCACAGCGCTGTGAATCCAATCATGCATGCGTACTGAATCACGTTCATGGCCGATATGAACGCATAGTCGAATTTCATATAACGGATCAGGTAGACGGGCGTGAATGTCGAGGACATGCCGAGTATGGCGAAAAACAGGAAGACAAAGGCCAGGTACGAGCGAAAGCGGTCATTCCGCAAGGGTTCCATCAACATGCCGAATCCGGGTTTCGCATTTCCATCGACTTCGTATTCCGGTTCTTTGATTTTGCCCAGCACTGCGGCGGCCCCGGACTTCAATTGTTCTGGCGTGTGATGACTCATGACCGAGACAACGCCCCCTCCGCCTTGAAGTTGCCGCGCCTTGCGTTGTCGGCTCGT
>CAZFWQ010000065.1:890-6353 GCA_964522755.1 uncultured Oscillospiraceae bacterium
AAAATGGACAACCCGAGGCTGAAGGAAAAAAGCAAAAGGAAACCGGCATACCCTTTATGAAACAGGTCCAGCGCATATCCGGCAAAAATCGTTACGACCGTGTAGGCGATGCGAAGCCAAAACATGCGAAGGTAAATGAAATCGTTCTGCCGCTCCTTCGGCAGCACGCCAAAAAGCCATACTGTGAACCCGGTGGCATAGAACGCGGACAGGAGGCTGGAGAAAATGATCATGGCGACGACAATTGGCAGAACCGCTTTCTTGTCTCCGGAAAAGAGCGGAAGGAAAACCGAACCGCACAGCAGCAGGCGGGATGCGAGGTTGACGATGATGAGCAGCCGCTTGCGCCTCTTCAGGCGTTCAAAGAGGAGAAAGGAAAACAGCATGGCAATCGCCGCCCAGCTCGCGCAGCTGTTGATGAGTCCGGTCAATAAGTCCGAACCGTCGAGGTAGAGGATATATCCGGACAAAAACACGCCAGCAGTCAGAACAGCTGCGGAATTGGCGAGGATGCCGTCGAATATCAGCAGCAGGCGGCTCTTGCCTAATTCACCCTGTAACAGCGGGTGGCTGTCGAATCTTCTCATTGATGCCCATCATCCGTTTCCGCAGCCGTGTCATCGTGACCGCACGCATCCATTATACCGTATGCCGAGGCGCATTAGCCGCATCAGCCGCATCTGTCACGGACACGATGACATATGCCGCTTCCAGAAATCCATGACGTTCTTCCAGTCTTCCGCTGTGAATGAATGTTCACCCGCCCGCAGGTGATATCCCACGTTCCCTTCGTGCAGCGCGGTGCCGGTTATCGGAAATGCATCGGGCGCAATCAAGCCTTCCAATCCATGCAGCACATAGGCAGGAGAAGCCGCGAGGCATCCCAGGAATTCAGATGCCGGGTCCGCCCACTGGTCTTCGGACGCACTGGCAACATACAACAGCCGGGGGGAGACGGCAGCTAGCAGGAAATGTTGATCGAAAGGCATCTTGTCCTCAGAACCTGCATATCCGGCATAATTCTGGCAGAACCAGTGCGGGAAGGCGCGTGAGATGTCCGCCACCCGTTCACCGATTTTGCCGCGGGTGATGGCCGCTCCCGAACAGCCGGAATCATTGGATACGGCCAGATGGAACCGGTCGTCCGTGGCAGCGCACCACAACGCGGTCTTTCCCAAGCGGGAATGGCCGGCAATGGCGATATGTTCCTTGTCAACAGCCGACAGGGTCTGCAAGCAGTCCATGACACGCTGTGCCGCCCAGGCCCAATAACCGATTGCACCGCAGCCGCAGCCGCCGCGCATGTCGGCGCCAAACAGGGCCGCCAGTCCTTCGGCAAGTCCGTCGGCGCGGTCCGGTACAACGTCTTCGTAGCAGAAGGAAGCCATGCCGAATCCGGCATCAAGAATGTCTGAAACGGGGAAATATGCATCCGGCACATTTCGCGAAAAGGTGATGTGCAGGAAGACCGGAACCTTCAAGGAATTCACCGGGAGTATCAGGTGAAAGGGGAATGTGAACGGACCGCCAGGAGTAAGGCAGGTCAGTGACCGGATTTCATGGATGGCTTTCCCGTCGAATGCTCCTTCACGCACTTCCAGCACTTCGGTTTGAACCATTGCCGGCGCGGGAGGCAGGATGCCGTATTCTTCCCGCGACAGAACATCCAGCAAAGCTTTCCGATGGAGTGTCCATCCTTCGGCCGTTACCGGGCGACCTGTTTCCATGTCCTTCATCACATCCGGCAGATTCCGATTTTCAAGAGATTGTGCGAGCATAACGCTTCCCTCCGCTTCTGAATCCAATGTCAGCATCAAAAATGGCAATGTCATCGTCAGTCGGGCCGTATCAGCATCAAACGGGCAATGTCATCGCCAGTCGGGCCGTATAAGCATCAAACGGGCGATATCACAGTCAAACGGGCAATATCACAGTCAAACGGGCAACGTCACCGTCCCGGTTACTTCGAATTCCATTGAAACAGTATTGCCGGATGTTAGGCCAAGGCTTCTCGAATCCGGCTGGCTGCCTCCGACATGCAGGCGGAACCTGCCCGGTTCCACAACGAACCGGCCCTCGTCATCCACAACCGCCATCTGCCTGGCAGTGAGGGTGAATGCAACATCGCAGGTCTCGCCCGGTGCGAGTTCAACCGGTTTCATGCCGGCAAGGGACCAGCGCGGAACCGTGACGGACGCTTCGAGATCCGACAAATACGCCTGCGCAGTGCAGATGCCGGAAACATGGCCCGTATTTCGCACGGCTGCCGTCATGGTGATGACATCTCCGGCCGAAATCACTGGTGAGGAAGCCCGGATGCTGTCAAATGCAAAGTTTGTATAGCTGAGACCATATCCGAACGGGTAAAGGGCTTCACCCTGAAAGTAGCGGTAAGTGCGGTTTTTCATGGAATAATCATGAAAATCCGGCAGGTCGTCCGTACTCCTGTAGAATGTGACCGGCAGGCGGCCTGACGGGTTTGTTTGCCCGAACAACGCTTCAGCCACGGCCAAACCGCCTTCCGCTCCGGGGTACCAGGCTTGCAGCACGGCTGCCGCCCTGTCCTGGGCAACCGAAAGGTTCATCGCGCTGCCTGACATGTTGACCACCACGACCGGCTTGCCGGTATCGAGCGCCCTGCCCAGCAGTTCGGGCTGAAGGCCAGGCAGATCCAGTGTCAGCTTGTCGCCGGACGCATGCTGGTTGCCCTGGTCTCCTTCCTCCCCTTCCAACGTTTCATCCAGACCCAGCACCAGGACGACCACATCGGAACGTTCCATGACGGAAACGGCCTCCGCCAGCCTGTCCGGTCCTTCCTTCAGCATGCGGGCAATGCCCTCGGCATGTTCCAGAAATAATGGACAGCCTTCGGAATACAGGATGTCCGCATCATCGCCGGCCACTTCGCGGATACCCTCCAGCACAGTGACATAACGGGAAGCGGTTCCGTAATAGTTCCCGATGAGCGCCCGGCGGCTGTCCGCGTTCGGCCCTATCACGGCGATTGTCCTGGCCCCCTCGGATCGCAGCGGCAGCACGCCGTTGTTCTTCAGCAGCACAATGGAGCGGCGGGCCGCCTGCAGTGCCGCTTCCCGATGCTCTCCGCAGTCATTCGCCTCAAAGGGAATCTCCGTGAACGGTACTTTTTCAGGATTATCGAACATGCCAAGCCGCATCCGGGTGGTCATGAGGCGGTTCACCGACCGGTCGATGTCGGATTCCGCAAGGAGTCCTTCTGAAACGGCGATGAGCAGGTTCCCGTATAGATTCCCGCAGTTCAGGTCGCACCCGTTCCGAACAGCGAGCGCAGCGGATTCAGGGGCCGTGCTCGTGACGTGGTGGTGCAGGTGGAAATCCTGGATGGCCCAGCAATCGGACGTCACATGCCCGCCGAACTGCCAATGCCCGCGTAGAATGTCTCCCAGCAGCAGTTTGCTGCCGCAGCACGGCTCGTCGTTCGTGCGGTTGTAGGCACCCATTACCGCTTCCACACCCGCTTCAGTGACGGCGGCGCGGAACGCGGGCAGATACGTTTCATGCAGGTCCTTTTTCGATACTACGGCATTGAAGCTGTGGCGTTCACCTTCAGGTCCGCTGTGAACGGCGAAATGTTTCGCGCAGGCAGCCGATTTCAGGTATTTCGGGTGCCTGCCCTGCAATCCCCTGATGAAACCGACGCCAAGGCGCGCGGTGAGGTACGGATCTTCGCCATAGGTTTCATGACCGCGTCCCCAGCGGGGATCCCGGAAGATGTTCACGTTCGGGTACCAGTAGGTAAGCCCCTTGTAGATGCCCCGGTCGTTTTTACGGGTGGCTTCATGATGCTTCGCACGGCCTTCGGTCGATATGATATCCGCTGCTTTTTCAATCAGCGCTTCATCGAAGGTGGCCGCGAGGCCGATGGCCTGGGGGAACATGGTAGCCACTCCGGCACGAGCCACGCCATGGAGCGCTTCGTTCCACCAGTTGTAGAAGGGAATCCCCAATCGAGGTATCGCAGGGGCATTGAACAGCATTTGCCCCGCCTTCTCTTCCAGTGTCATCCGTGACACAAGGTCTGCGGCACGTTCGGAAAAAGTCAGTGATTCGTCGAGATACCGTTCGATTTGAGACATGGCCATGTCCTCCCTTCAGATTATCGCAGAATATACTGATTCAACCGGGCGATATCCGCTCCACTTTCCTGCCCGTCAGCATGAACATCACAAATCCCGACATGGTGACAATGGAAAGCAGCAGCATCATTGCCTGCACACCTACCGCATCGGCCAGGAAGCCTCCAACGAGGCCGCCAACCATCATGCCAAGTCCGTAAGTTGCGGAGGAAAAGAGCAGCAGGGCCGTCACAAGGCTTTTTTCATCCACCATCCTGTTGATGTGCTGGACAATGGAGGGCAGATACAATCCGAAGGAAGCGAATTGCAGTACCTGCACCAGGATCAGGATGGTCGTGCTGGGGGCAAGCGCCGTCGCGACGCCCTTCAGGATGAAGAAGAACATGGCGACCGCCAAGAGGGTTTCATTCCTTATGTGACGCGCAATCCGGTGATGAAGCATCATGGCGGGCGCTTCGCACAGGGCCATCAATGTCATCGCGATCCCGAGGGTGGCGTTCGTGCCCCCCAGGGATTCCATCCGGACCGGCATGAATATCATGGTCGCACCGTTTCCCGCATATAACAGCATGATGGAAACCATAAGCAGAAGGAACTGACGGTTCCTGACCAGGGTGCCCATGCCGGCAAACGGATTTCCTGCTTGTCCGTGATGTGATTCCCGTTCGGGCGCCCTGATGAAGAAAGCAACCGTCACCATGACGAGTGCCATCACGGCGAAAGAAAGAGGGATGACTTCCATGCCCGCCACATCCAGATAACGCCCGAAACCGATGGCCATGACCGCATACGCGAGGGAACCGATGCCCCGGGTCAGGCTGTACTGTACGTTTTGCCCCTGGTTGATCATCTTCACAATCCAGGAATCCAGTACTGCGCCCATCGACAGGAAACTGGATGAAAGGATGAAAACAACGATCCCCATCAGCAAAGTGCTCTTTTTGCCCAGCAGCAGCCCGAAGGTCACGGGAATGGAAGCGAGAATGGACGACAGGAAGATCGTCTTGATTTTGCCGGTTCGGTCGCATAATATGCCCCACAACGGTTGTATCACGACGGATGCCAGTGATGTGACCATCGCAAGGATTCCAATTGTGATCTCACTATAGCCATAATGCCGGTACAACGGCACCAGGAATGTGAATACAACACAGAATGTCGACCAGTATAAGCCTTGAAGGATGGAAAACTTCAGGTTTGAAGCAGTTTGCGTCATGAATTACCTCGTCGCGGAAATTGCCGCACCCACATCATACAGCAGAATCGCGCCGACGTCATCCTATTCGGTCCATGTCAGTGCCGTTCATGGCAGCACCGTTCATGGCAACGCCGTTCATGGCAGCACCAT
>CAZFWQ010000065.1:6453-11805 GCA_964522755.1 uncultured Oscillospiraceae bacterium
TCATGGCAGCGCCGTTCATGGCAGCGCCGTTCATGGCAGCGCCGTTCATGGCAGCGCCGTTCATGGCAGCATCCGAACAAGGCGCGTGCGAATGGTGGCGGGTTCGCTGCGATCACTTTCATCTCATGCCGCGAACACTCAGGCTGTGATTTCACGGCCCTCGTCCGCGGACTGGTAGAGCGCGTCCATCATCTGCGCCGTGATCAGCACGCTGTCGATGTTCGAACGGATTTTGCCATTCACCGCGGCGCACTGGACAAATGCAGCCAGTTCGTCATAGAACATGTCTGCCATATTGAAGGAAGACGTTGTCTTCGTGAGCATGCCGCCCTTCGTGCTGTAGAATGTGAAGTTGGAACCATATTCAAGTTTGATGCCGCCCTTGTCACCGAGGAATTCGATGAACATGGCCCGTTCGTCGATATTCTGGGCCCATGCGCCGTTGAGGGTGATGGTCGGCCCATCTGTTCGGATCATGCCTGTAATGAAATCCTCGACATCGCACTTCCCGTCATAGTCCGGAGGTCCTGCCCACATGTCCGTGAAAACATATTCATGCAGGTTTTTTCCGAGCCTGTTGTAGACGGATGCAGTCGCTGATTTCATGGCCGGTCCGCCCGTACAGTAATTGATGAGGTCGAGAAAATGAACGCCCCAGTCGATGAGCACGCCACCGCCGGCCATTTCCTTCGTCGTGAAAGGACCGCCGAGTCCCGGAATGGAACGGTAGGAACGGAATGAACAGTACACATGGTATACTTCGCCTAGTTCGCCGGCCTCAATCAGGTCTTTCACCTTGTTGACCGCCGTATTGAAACGATTGACCACGCCGATGTTCAGGATGCGGTTGTTCCGATCTGCTGCGTCTTTCATGGATACGGCTTCCGCATAGTTCATGGCTGCGGGTTTTTCGCACAGCACATTTTTCCCGGCGTCCAGGCAGTCGATGGAGATGGGGGCGTGCAGATAATTCGGCACGCAGATTGATACGCAGGTGACTGACGGATCTGCGATGGCTTCCCTGTAATCGGTGACCGCCTTTGTGTTTTCATCGCCATATTTGGCAGCCAGCGCAACGGCGCGGTCCATGATGATGTCCACGCAATAGGCAATCTCAACGTCCGGATTGCGTTTGTAAGAGGGTCCGTGAGCCGCATTGGCAATGGTGCCGCAGCCTATGATGGCAACTCTTGTCTTGTTCATGGCATAGCCTCCCGCGAATGGTGTTCATGACACCGTACTGCTGCGCGCCTCATCATGAATGACGGCTTTTGCGCATTATCATCATACTGGAGAGACCCGAGCATATCAATACGCAAATCTGCTTTACGCATATCTGCTTTACAATTCCACTTCGAAATTCTGCTTTGCAATTCTGCTTTGCAATTCTGCCTTGCAATTCTGCTTCGCAATTCTGCTTTGCAATTCAACATTTCAATTCCACTTCGAAATTCTGCTTTGCAATTCTGCCTTGCAATTCTGCTTCGTCCTGACCGCCTTGATTCAGACCTCACTGGTGCGGATTTTCTTGCCGGATTTTTCGATAGCAACAGCCGGTTCTTTCGATGTCAGACTCAACACGGGTTCCATGATATAATCGGATGATTGGGTACTAAAATTCCGGTTGCGCCACATGCGCCCTGGAGATTCGTAAGGAGAACGCTGCATGATGAAAATCCTTGTCACCCTCCCCCTTGATGAAAGGCAGAAGGCCTTTCTGGAGTCCCATGCGCCGCAGGCCGTCTTCAGCTATCCGGAACCCGGACGCGCAACAGCAGATGATGTGCACTCCGCGAGCATCATCATCGGGAATGTGCCCTCTGCCATGCTGGCTGGTGCGGACCGTCTGGAATGGCTCCAGCTGAATTCCGCGGGAACCGAAGGGTACGTTTCCGCCTTGTCGGGCACGGACACAGTCCTGACAAACGCTTCCGGTGCCTATGGCCTTGCGATATCCGAGCACATGGTGGGGATGACGCTCTGCCTGATGAAAAAACTGCACCTCTACCTGCACAACCAGCAGGAATGCCTTTGGAAAGACGAAGGCCCGGTTACCTCCCTGTTCGGGGCCAGCGTCCTCATCGTGGGACTTGGGGACATCGGAAGTGAATTTGCGATTCGGTGCAAGGCGATGGGCAGCTCCATCACCGGCATTCGACGGGTAATCAGGGAAAAGCCTGCGGAAATTGATGAACTGCGCCAGCTGCACCAGCTGGATGAAGTGCTTCCCGCAGCGGACGTCGTGGCCTTGTGCATTCCCGCGTCCAGGGAAACATTTCACCTTTTTGATGGAGACCGCCTGAACAGGATGAAAAAAGGGGCCATCCTGCTCAATATCGGCCGTGGAACGGCCATTGACCAGGATGCCCTCTGCGATGCGCTGGAAAGCGGTCATCTGGGTGGTGCCGGCCTTGATGTGACCGACCCTGAACCTTTGCCAAAGGAACACAGGCTGTGGAAAGCACCCAACCTGGTACTTACCCCTCACGTATCCGGTGGTTTCCACCTTGCGGAAACGAAAGAGCGGATTCTCCGCCTGAGTGCGATGAACCTGCAGAACTTCCTTGCAGGCAAACCCCTGGCGAGCATTGTCGATTTTTCCACAGGATACAGGCAATCCGCAGGCCACTAACAAAATCACGTTCCGGCCTTATGATATTTGCCAATCACATTCCGGATATGCGATATTTGGCCAATCATATTCCGGATGTGCGATAGTTGGACAATCATGTTCCGGATATGCGATATTTGCCCAACCACATTCCGGATGTGCAATATTTGGCTGATCAATTCCCAGTACCGTAATGTTTGGCCACCGCATCCTGGAAATCGTAGTAGGAACTCTTTGGCACGCCATCCGCGCGGATGATGCCCCATCCGCATTCGGCCGGGCATCCTGCCTGGCCGCAGTGCCAGCAGGCAGCGTCATCCCGCCAGCTGTACAGGAAACTTCCGAGAACATTGGGGTATGTTCCGAAAATCCTGAGCGCGGTGCTCAGGTATTCTCCCTGTTCCTTTTCCGTGTGGCCTTCTTTCCATGCATAGTGCCATGCCAATATGTGGCAGACGGTATTGACACCCGGCTGTATTTTTTCCGTCGTCGCTTTCGGCAGGCCTCCCATGGATGAATATCCCCATTCATTGATGAGGACGGGTTTCGCCGTGACTCTGAAAATCTCGTCAATCCACAGAATCCAATCCTGAGGCCCGCCCGGAATCCATGAACCGAAATAGCCGTCAATGCCCGCATAACCGAAGGGATGGCCTTCCGGCGAATAAAGCTGTTCAAACAGCCACATGCCAATGGTCGTATTGATGCCGGACGGGTTGATCCCGCACATGACATCCGGATTGCCCTTCCGTATGCCGTTTCCGCCGGCAAGGAGAAACCGCACCGCCTGTTCCGGAGCCATGGGGCCCCGGAACTCGGGGATATCCATTTCATTGGACACCTGCCACAGATCCACGATCCCGGTTGTCTGCCTAGCCATCTCGGCACAGCCTTCCTCATATGCTTCATAGAAATCATCCTCATCATATGATCCGGCCCATGATGGAATGCCGGGCATCCATGAGCCCTCATTCCCTTTTTGCGGATCAAATCCCATGATGCCTGAAAGCGGCGTGATCCCCATCAGTTTGAATCCCAAGGCCCGAAGTTCCTTTGCCTGCCGCAGATTCTCAATAAACTGCCCTGAAAGAGCTCCACCGATTTCATCTTCGAAGGGATATTCAAAACCGATTCGCAGCCACTGGATTCCCGCTGCCTTCATCAAATCGAAATCCGGATTGAGTGTCAGGCTGGTGCCAACTATCCTTTTGTTTCCCATCATAGCCATGTCCTCCGTTCCAAACGATGAAAACGGGGAGCCCTTGCGGGCTCCCCTAAGCTGATTGCATCCGGCTCTGAATGATCATGGAGTCCGGTACGTCTCGTGAAATTCTCAGGTACGTCTCGCGAAATTCTCGAGTCGCTTTGCGAGATTTTCAGGTTCGCTTCACAGAACCGCCTGACATATTTCCAAGAACCACATTCTGGTAATGCTTACTTGTATCCGTACAGTGTGCAGTAATCAGTCCATTGTTTCGTGTATTCAGCCTGGATTTTCTCCAGACCGGCTGCATTCGCCTTGTCCATGAACGTCTTCACAGCAGCGTCGACATCCTTAACCAGTCCGGCTTCCAAAGGAGCCAGATATTGGGTGAGGACTGTGCCAAGCGCCGCGCGCTCGCTCTGGTAGGAGGTGTAGTCTTCAGCGAAGCCGCCGCCAATATTGATGCCCTTGTAGTCAGGTTGTTTGTTTGCAATGACATCCATATCGGCAAATACTTTCTTCACTACGTCAAAGCTCTTCGGGAACAGCATGAAATTGGGATTGCGCCATCCCCAGCCGTTCATGCCTTCACGGCCGAATCCGGTCTTGGACGGGTCTCCTATGCCTTCGTAGTATCCTTCGGCCGTCTCATTGTAGTGGGTTCCCAGAATGCCGTATTGTGTCAGGTCGTGATAAGTTTTGTCGAGCAGCAGTTTCTGGAAGAACATCAATGCGCGTTCAGGATTCTTGGAAGAAATCGGTATTCCGTATCCATTCTGAGTCGCGTGTGCCGGTACGGCAACACCATCGGCTACTGCGTAGGGGATGAATCCGACTTTCCAGTCAGCGTGCGCCCCAAGGACGATATCCGTATCCTTGCCGAATTTGTTGGGGTTCTGACCTGCCATTACGACAACTGCCTTGCCATTGGGGAATGACGTCGGGTCGTTTTTGGCGGACAGCGCGCTGCGGGACCAGAATCCCTTGTCAGCCCAGACTTTGAACATCTTCATGTCCGTGATGAAATCAGCCGAACCCCAGTAGGTGCGCAGGGTGGAAGGCTTGCCGTAATCGGAGCCCAGTCCGTACAGTGTGCCGTTCGCCCAGCTGTACTTGTAATCCAGGACGCCGGTTGCGCTGAAGGTTCCTGCGAAATTGCCTGCATTGACCGTTTCATTGGTCAGCACCTGGCCAGGATCGTTTTTCTTCACGCCTTCCAGATAGGCTTCCACATTCGCAAGGGAATCAGGCACGGGCAGGGCATATTTTTCCTGAAGGTCCTGGCGATATTGGAAACCGTTGCTGATGTATTCTTTCCATGTGGCGGGAATCGTGTAAATCTTGCCGCCGATTTTAACCTGGTTGAACACGTCCTGCGGCACGAATGCCCACACGTCCGGTGCATATTTCGGCAGCAGATCGTCTAGCGCGAGGAATGCGCCGTTGCGGGCGAGTTTCTGGTAATCAAGCCATCCTGCCGTGTAAATCAGGTCGACTGGCTGACCGGTGGAAAGAAGCAGGTTGTACTTGGTGATGA
>CAZFWQ010000065.1:11815-13324 GCA_964522755.1 uncultured Oscillospiraceae bacterium
GAAATCCGTCCATGTCGTGAAGTTGAACTTGACTGTGCAGTTGAGATCCACTTTGGTCATTTCATTGATTTTGTCCTGGATGATCTGCAAATCCTTCGGTCCGTCGCCAACCATGAAAAACTCAAGATCCACGGGTTTGAGTGCTTCGGGTGTGGCGGTGGGTTCCGGGGTCGCAGCCGCTGTGGTTGCCGCGGTAGTTTCTGCTGCGGTGGTCTCTGCTGCTGCGGTGGTCGCGGCAGCGGTCGTGGCTGCCGCTGTTGTTGCGGCAGCCGTGGTGGCTGCTGGTGCAGCAGTTCCGCAACCGACAACAGAAGCTGTGAGCATGACGATGAGGGTGATGAACAACAATGTCTTGAACAGGATTCTTCTCATAGGGCTTTCCTCCTTATATTGGGATGTGTCTAGCCGGGCATTCCCGGTATCAACCGATTCAAAGGATTTCAAGGGTCATGTGCCTCCGGGCGGTTCCATTCCCACCGGGAATTTAACCGTGAACAGAAGCGGGCCAGGCGGACCGTCAGCTTTTTCATGTTGGCGTCAGCCTTTTACGGCGCCGATCGTGATTCCTGCCACAAAGTATCGCTGGATGAACGGATAAAACAAGAGAACAGGTCCAGTGGCAATGATGGTCATTGCCAGCTTGATGGATTCGGACGGTGGATTGGTGATGACCGTGACGCCCGATGACAGCATGTAGTTCAACGCCTCGTAACTGCTCAGCATATTATATAGATAGAACTGCAGTTCGTACTTTCTTGGGGTTGTTATGAACATGGCCGTCAGAAACCAGTCATTCCAGTAGTTGAGGGCCAGAAACAGGCCCACTGTGGCCAGCCCGGGTTTCACAATCGGCAGGACGATGCTCCGGTATGTGCGGAAACTGCCTGCCCCGTCTATCTTGGCCGACTCGACCACTTCATCCGGAAGGGCCGAGGTGATGAATGTCCTCATCAGGATGATGAGGAATGGAGCCATCAAGCCGGGATAACACAGGGCGATGTACGAATCCTTCAGTTTCAGGATGCCGGATACCATCATGTACCAGGGAACAAGTCCTCCACCGAAAATCGTCGTGAAATAAATCAGGAAGGATATGCGGTTACGGTACTTGAAATCCTTTCGGGAAAGCACATATCCGGCCATGGACATGAAAAACAGCCCCAGTGTCGTCCCAATCAAGGTATTCAGTGTGGTGACCGTGTAGGCCTGGGCCACCGTCTGCGGGAACAAGAAGATGGTCTTGTAGGCCTCAAATGAAAAAACCTTGGGGAAAAAATGATACCCGTCCACGGCAATGGAGGCATTGTCCGTGAGCGACCCCGAAATGACCAGCCAAAACGGCAGCACACACAATAGGGTGGTGATGAGGATGACAGTATATGCGAAGATGTTGAACAGGATGACTGCCGGTCCCTTGTTTCTTGCCTGCATAGAACCCTCCACGGTGATTGAAAGCTTAGTGCCGCGCGCAAGACAACGCTGCCGAATCTGGGCTGTGTTGGAAGGCGA
>CAZFWQ010000066.1:0-2746 GCA_964522755.1 uncultured Oscillospiraceae bacterium
TGATGCCCTCTCGTCGATATGGCCCTCGCATACAAATGCGATATTGCGATGTCCGCAACTGATCAGGTGCTTCGTCAACGTGTGGCTTCCCTTGTAATTATCACAAATGACCGTATCTATCCCGATGTCGTGAATCGTCTGATCGATGATGACGATTGGATATTTTTCTATGCTGAGTTTTTTCAGCAAGTCAAAGTTCTCCGATGTATAAGATGGATAATAGATGATCCCCCTTATATTGTCTTTAAGGAGGTTGAGAATAATCTCCCTCTCCTTTTCACAGCTTCGATGGGTATTTTCCACACTGACATAATAACCATGGCTCTTGGCAACCGTTTCCACACTTGAGAACAAATCCATTCCTCCGCCGGTACTGCTTCCCAGCGGGAGAACCAGGGCAATCATTTTCAAAGAATTGGCATTCACTTCATGAAGTGCGTTTTCTTGACGAGTATCGGAAACAAAACTTCCGCTTCCTTTTACACGGCGGATGAAACCCTCATTCTCCAATTCATCCAGCGCCTTTTTTGACGTGATGTTGCTCACCTGGTGCGCAATGCCCAATTCCTGCTCGCTTGGCAGCTTATCTCCGACTTTGTACTGGCCCTCATTGATCATGGCAATAATCTTGTCTTTGATGACCATATACTTGATCGTCTTCTTATCGCTGTTTTCCATATCCTCTTCCTGCAGCACTCATATTCCATGATCTTAACATAGTATAACATGCGCACTTCAACAGTGCAATCTCATTCGTAAGTTAATATATTATCATCTGTTTTTCATCATGGGACCAGGTATTTGTCAGTCGGATGGGTTTTCTATGAAGAATCGCATCAAATATTCGCTTTCCGGTATCAAATCATATGCCTTACGATAATCATCCCGGATGTTGACATCCACATTCATTGAAATGATGCTTTTCGCAGTCAGATAAAAGTGTCCCAGGATCAAATGCCTGTTCCCTTCATAAAGCCTGTCCAACTGCTTCTTCAATTCATCCTTTTCATCCGCGGGAACATTCAGCACATAGGGATAGGGGTTTTCCATATACTTTGCCGTTTCCGAGAGCAGTTCAGCTTTTGACGCGGCTGTAGCCGCGAGATAATCTGCCGGTCTTTCGTAAAACTCGACGACCGGGAGATCATCCGAATTCACGGCGGATGTGCCGGCTATGAACTTCCCGAGCGCTTCTTCCCCCATGGCGAACTGCGAGATGAACTCATGCGGCTCTGAAAAAGCCGTCTCATTCAAACGCTTCAAATCATCCTGAATCCCAGGCCGTTTCAGTTTCTCTCCTATCAGCTGGTAATCGGGATAGATTGGCTGCATGGAGCCGATGAGGTGTGGATGGGCCACCGAGGTGTTTGTCTGCGGTAGAATCCACATGCTGACGTACGGATAGACATCCATATATGTTTTCACTATGGTTTTAAAATCTTCAGGAGAGGACATGTGCATCGGCAGCCAAAGGCATTGGAACCCGTCACTTTTCAAACGGGACTTGCAGTCCTGAAAATACTCCTTTGTATAAAGTGCGGCGCTTCCCTGATTTGACTGGGGATGAATCGGTCAGGAATATATGATGTCGTAAAACTTGTCCGTCATGCGGACGTAGTTTTTCCCGTCCTGGATGATCAGGTTGAGTTTGGGATTTTCAAATACGTTGCTGTTCATCAGGCTGAAAAACTCCTTGGCGGGATTCACTACCCCCTCACAGATCTCCACGACATCCAGCTTGTCCACTTCGTCGTATTTCAGGATTGAGCCCCCGGTCCCACCGCACCCGAAAGCAATGACGAGGATATCCTCCGGATCCTTTTTCAGCAGTGATATCAGGTGCGCCGGGTAAAGGTGCGAATGGAGGTCAAAATCTCCGTCGGAGGCTACCTGGACGCCGTCAATGACCATCTCGTGGCCATAGGCAGCGCTTTCCTTCACCAATACGTCACCTGTGGCATTCTCCTTGAAATAGAGAAGGCTTTCTCCGGAGTCGCCCTCTTGGCTGTTCAATGTCGTTTGAATGAAGTCCACGGAACTGCAGTTCGTCGTGAGCAGCAAAAGAACAGCGACTGCAGCCATTCCCACGGATTTCCACGCCGTTTCCCTTGTGAATGCCGAAGACATGGCCAGAAGCAAAAACGCATTGACGAAATAGATGCCGGCCATTACGGCTATGGCAGGCAAGAGGCCTATCGCGGGCATAAGGACAAATCCCGTGAAAAGGGCTCCGGCGATTGCACCGAACGTGTTGGCCGCGTAGATGGTCCCAACGCCTTCCCCCACTTCTCCGTTGACCCCGATGTACAACCTGGCGACAACAGGAAAGGCGAATCCCATCAGAACTGACGGAAGCAGTAAAACAAAGGCTGAAAGCAGCAGCTGCGATATCGTGACGGGACTCACGACCGTGTAGATGAACGACAATGCGCCAATCCCGTTCATGGCAGTCTGCAGGCCGCTTTTTAGTGCCATCGAATTCTGAATCACCACAATGGAAAGAAGGACGGTGGCGCCAATGAGGAATTGAATGATCACCAGGAGGCCTTTTTCATTTTTGATTTTCTTTGCCACAAGCATGTGAAGAAGGCTGCCAAACCCGATACCCGCAAGGATTACCGAGAGCATGGCCGCAAACGCATATGAGTCCATCGCCATGATCCACACCATAGCTCTTGTCCAGGCCACCTCCAGCGACATGGCGGCACAACCGGCCAATGTATAAACGATCAGGAGAACTCTTCCG
>CAZFWQ010000066.1:2756-13305 GCA_964522755.1 uncultured Oscillospiraceae bacterium
CTTCTTTCCATTTGGAATGATGGGTCCCGGCTGCTTCTTTTCATTTTGAATGATGGGTCCCGGCTGCTTCTTCATGTACGGTTCCGCTGATTCCTTCTTTTGCGGAATTCTGTGTCCGCCCTTGCTTTTGAATGGAGATGGACTATGTTTCGCAACATCGACCTTATCCGTCATTTGTTTTTTGGACAGCACAAGCGACAAGGCGGCGACAAAGATGTTGAAAGCAGCCGCAAGCAGGGATGTCCTTCCGATCCCCAGCCTGCCGACAAAAAGAAAACCCGCGGACATGCAGCCGGCAACTGCGCCGATAGTATTTATTCCATAGAGCCTTCCGACAACATTTTTACGCACCGGGTCATTCATGGTGATAACCGCACTCAAAACCGGCAATGTGGCGCCCATGAACACACAGGGGATTGCCATCACAAGAAAGGAAAGCAGGAACCGGAACACCGTGAGTGTGACAAAAGAGGGATGTACCGACTGATACAGGCCCGCATAAGCATGACCGAGCAGGTTTGCAATCGAGGGCATCAGCATGCCGAAAACTCCGACAAGCAATTCCATGAAGAAATACATCTTCAGTCCATTTTGCAATTTATGCCTGGAGATGTATCTGCCAAACGAAATGCTTCCTATGGCCAGCCCGGCCATGAAGGCGGCAAGAACCGTGCTTGAAGCGAATACCGTGTTCCCGAAGACCAGACCGAAAAGCCTTGCCCATAACACCTGATACACAAGGCCGGCAGCTCCGGAAAGAAAAAACATCAGGTAAAGAATTATGACCATGGTGCTTTTCTTCACGGCTGTCTTTGCTCCTCGGCCCAACTAATAAAGGTTTCGAGGGCCTTGCCTTTCCTGAGAGATCGAAAGCACTCCAGCACAGAGCGTCCCAACGGTTCACCCGGCTGGATGCCGCAGCGCTTGTCCATTACGGATTCCAGTCCGTCCCGGTTCAGTTCCTCCTGCAGCCCTTGTGCGGATGCGTCGCCATCAGGGTTGAAAAGAAAAGCAGCGGCCATCCCGGCGGACAGCCACGACGGAAAGATGCCCTGTGACAAACATAGGCGGGCTGCCCCCTCCAGGCGATCCTCCGCTGCCAGCTTTCGGACCGGGTCGCGGCCCACCCTGAAGATGGTGTCGCCCAATGCGGGATTCCCAAAACGGTAAATCAGGTCCTCCACATGTGCCAGCAACGGTTCCAGCGGTTTTCCATGGCGCATGGCAAGGCTGCGCGCGGCATCGTTCATCGCGGACAGCACAAACAGGCGAATATCCGGCTTGGAAATAGCCTCATAAATGAATGTGAAGCCCTTCAGGTATCCAAGATAAGCCGTCATCGCATGACCCATGTTATGAAGGTACAGTTTCCGTTCCAGATGGAACCGGAACGGCGTGCTGGGTTCAATCGTCTCCAATGGGGGAACAGGTCCCCGGAAAGCCTCTTTGTCCACAGGGAGCGTCTTGTACGCTTCCACACAGACACGAAGCGGGTTGCCGGTCTTCTGCTCCGGCGTCATCACGGGTACCATGCGCCCGATGGATGCTTCAACCAGCCCGACCCTTTCCGAAAACATCTCATGCAGTTCTTCAGGCAATTCATGCCGGACCAGGTCGGCCAGATAATGGTTGGCGTCCATCAGGTTTTCACAGATCAGGATGTCCAGCGGACGGGTTACACCACTCTCCCAGCGGCGCTGCAATCCTTTGGCCAAAGGGATTGCGATGCGCGGGAGGATATTGGCCCCAACGGCCGTTGCCATCATGTCGGCTGACGCAATGGCCGAGATGACAGCTTCAAGATTCCGGCCATCCACCGCGGAAACAGGTTCCACCCAGGTTTCCGTATTCCCTTCCCGGGCAACAATCTGCACGGGGTAGCGATGATCCCGGTTCAACGCATCCACCACGGCCATGTCGACATCTATGAAGACCACATCGTATCCTGCTTCTGAAAACAATTGCCCGATGAAGCCGCGGCCGATATTTCCGGCGCCGTACTGTACGAATATCTTGCGTCCTGCCTTCTCCATGAGATGCCGCCCTTCGTGGTGAATGGGGTGATGCGGGAAGTTCCTGTTCAACCGCCTGCCAGTCTTGATCAACCACCTGCCAGTCTTTATCAACCGCCAGCCAGCATGGCAGCCACCTGGTCCATCGACCGGATCCCCGTAGACGCGCCTACGCCGGAAACACATAACGCACCCACGGCGTTGGCCATCCTTCCGCATTCCGGCATCGGCAGGCCTAGCGTGACGCCCGTGAGGAAACCCGCACAGAAGGCATCGCCGGCGCCAGTGGTATCCAGTACTTCCTTCACGTGGAATCCGGGTATACGCCATGTTTCATCAGCGCGGCGGATTAGGCACCCCTCCGCACCGAGTTTGATGACGACCGTCTTCACACCCATTCCGAGGAACCGTTCGGATATGACAACCGGATCCCGTTCGCCGGACAGTTCCACCGCTTCGTCATAACTCGGCAGGAACAGGTCGATATGCGGCATGCAAGGTTTCAAAACGGTCATCCACCGCCCTTTGGAATCCCAGGCCGTATCCAGCGCGGTTGTCTTCCCAAGGGCCTTCGCCCTTTTCAGCACCCGTGCGCAGGCTTCCCCGTCGAAAGCGGGCATGAGCATCGTTCCGGCAACAAATGCGATGCCCGACTGCCCAAGCAATGCCTCAGGCACGTCCGTATCGGTGAAGACCGCGTTCGCACCCAGGCTGTGCAGGAAACTGCGTTCGCCCTGCGCATCCACAAGCACCACGGAGGCCGAAGTGCCAACCAGCGGGTCTTCGGCCACATAGCGGTCTTCCACCCCGGCTTGCCGAAGCGCGCCGCGCATGAACGAGCCGAACCCGTCAGCGCCCACTTTCCCGGAAACAGCCGTGCGGAGCCCGATGCGGGTCATGTCGATGGCGCTGCTCACCGCACAGCCGCCCGTAAACAAGTCTATGTGGTCGACAAGCGTCAGTTTGCCTGTTTCAGGCAGGACGCGTACAGTCCTCGTGACCACGTCGGCCACAAGGATGCCTATGCATGCAACATCAAACATCGTGTTCCTCCTGGATTTGAATGGATATCCCGGCATGATCCGATCGTATGGGCATCGTGTTTTTCCTGTTGGATGGGCATAATGTTTTTACAAATTCAATATAACAGAACAATACAGGTTGTTCAATCAGCTTTGACGGCATGAACGGTTCGGTTGGCTTGAACTGCCTCGATGGTGTTCTTCAGAATGAATAACCCGGGTCGGCAAACAGGCAAAAAGGATGTCCGGCAGGATCCGGGTTTCCCTTTTCCCTCCCGATGAGCCTTGACACATGGGATTCATAAAGATATGCTTTTATGGAAACGGTTCCATAAATACGTCATACCCTTTTCCTTCTGTCCGTTGATGAACCGCTGTCCGGAGGAATGCCATGCCGGCTAAAATGCCCCAACCCGGCAAACTGTCCCCTGATGCCGCTCAAGAAGGTGCTGTATCCGCTTATGCCGCTACTGACGGCATTTCCTTTCCCGAGGCCTCCCCTGACGGCATTTCGATCCCCGATGCCGCTGCTGACGGCACTTTTCCTGCAGCAGCCGCCTCAGGAAGGAAGGCCACCATCCGCGATGTCGCACGGGAAGCCGGTGTTGCCATATCCACCATATCCCGCTTTCTCAACCGCTCCGGTTATGTGGATGAAGAAACAGGGCGGCGCATTGCATTTGCCATACGGATGCTGGATTATGTCCCGACAAGGGCGGCCCAAATCCTGAAATCACGGAAAAGCAGGCAGGTGATGCTGATCGTACCTGACATCGGCAACCCGTTTTATTCAGAAATGGCCAAGGTAGTGCAAGCCGCCGCCAGGGACAAAGGGTACGCGGTGATCCTGTACAACACGAATGAATCGGCCTCCGAAGAACTCGACGCCGTCCGCACCGCGCAGTCGTCCCAATCGGACGGGCTCATCCTCTGCTCCATCAACGCGAATGATGAAATCATCCAGGCCCTGCTGGCAGCCGGCATTACGACCGTAATGGCGAATTCCTCCGGGAAATGCCCTTTTGATACCGTCCATGGCGTCAAAGGCGCAGGCACTTATATCGCCGCGAGACACCTCCTGGACCTGGGCCACCGGCGGATTGCCTTTGCGGGCGGACCATCCGGCTCGGAAACGGAAATCCGGCGCAAGCATGGATGGCTTCAGGCAATGGCGGAATCCGGCCTGTCCTGTGACAAATCCATGTGCTGCGAGAAAGGTTTTTCGGAAGAAGCCGGTTATGAAGCCGGCATATACTTTTCAACCCTCACCGACCTTCCCACTGCCATCTGCTGCGCCAATGACCTCATTGCCCTGGGCGTGCTGGATGCGCTTGCCGAAAGGGGCATCGGAGTTCCGGAAAGCATATCCGTAACCGGAATGGACAACATCCCTTTCTCCCACCTGTCCCATCCCCCGCTGACTACAGTCACCAACGACAGCATGGTATTCGGACAAAATGTTTCCCGTTTGCTTTTCGATCGACTGGAGGGGTATGCGGGCGCGCCGCGGGAGATGATAGTTCCGCGCGTGCTTGTCCCCAGGGCTTCCACATCCGCTTCCACATCCGAATGCGTAGAAAGGTGAACCTATGGATATCCTCGTAATCGGCAGCCTGAACATGGACCTGATCATTGATGCGCCACGCATGCCAGCCCAGGGTGAAACCATTTTGGGAAGCGGGTTTCAAACGGCACCGGGCGGCAAGGGGGCCAATCAGGCCGTCGCCGCGGCACGGCTGGCCGGAAAGGCCAGCCGGCAGGATGATTCAGGAATGAACGGACAACCCGGCAAACATGCAGGCACACATGTCAGGATGATCGGCTGCCTGGGAACAGACAGTTTCGGAGACATCCTCGCGGACAACCTGATGAGGGACAACGTTGACACCTCCCTGCTGCAGCGCCTGCCCGGCCAACCGACCGGGGTGGCCGTCATCGTGCTGGAAAGCGGCAACAACCGCATCATCGTGGCCCCGGGCGCCAATACTGGATTATTTCCGGAACGGATGGACGAACTCGAGCCGTTTTTCATAGAATGCGGAATTCTCCTGATCCAACTTGAAATCCCGCTGGAAACAGTCGAACGTGCCATCACCCTTGCCCGGCGTCA
Source organism: uncultured Oscillospiraceae bacterium (assembly GCA_964522755.1). Classification (GTDB taxonomy): domain Bacteria; phylum Bacillota; class Clostridia; order DSM-8532; family DSM-8532; genus JAEWSN01. Next base: position 7,901 of record CAZFWQ010000066.1, read on the forward strand.
CGGGGTCATGATCATCCTGAATCCGGCGCCTGCCCGCATGCTGCCTGATGACCTGCTGAAACAGGTCGACGTGCTGACTCCCAATGAATCCGAATGCGCCGCGCTCTCCGGCCTTCCCTCCGGAACCATGGAAGAGGCCGGAAATGCCCTTCTCGCCCTGTTGGACAAAGGCGTTCCCCGAGTCATCGTCACACTCGGCGCCAGCGGCGTTCTCTACAACAAGGGGAGGGAACTCGTACACAGACCCGTACCCAAGGTACCGGTCGTCGATACGACCGCCGCGGGAGATTCGTTTTCCGGTGCGCTGGCTGTCGCCTTTTCCGAAGGAATGGACATCGATACCGCCATTGATTTCGCCAACGCCGTCGGCACGCTGACAGTCATGAAAGCCGGAGCGCAGCCTTCCCTTCCGACAAGGGAGGATGTGGAATCCTATATGAATCGGAAGCAATATCCCGTCGAAAGCTGACAAGCTGAGCATCCCCGTCGATAACCCAACTGAAACAACCCAATCATCCGCCGAAAGGCAAGGAGGATCAATCCATGTTGAAAAGCCAATCCTGGATGTTGAACGCTCCGGACCTGCATTTCGAACTGCAGCAAAGCCGTGAGGAAGGCAAGGACGTATCCGGCTATGAAGAACGCATTGCCTCAATCCAGGCCATGCCCACGGAGGACCCCGATCGTGAACGACTGTCCGGCGAACTGCTGGATGAGATGCTGTTGCTGCCTGTAATGGAGGGGTACCGTTTCGATGAGCCTTCGGACCTTGAAGGCATCCGCAGGCTTCGCCCGGCGAGTGCGAAAAACTGGACAAAGCCGGCCGCGGTACCGGATGAAACAGTCCTGCTGGACAGGATATACGGCGCATGGCTGGGCCGCTGCGCCGGGTGCCTGCTTGGCCAGCCCATCGAAGGCTGGCGCAGGGAACGCATCCTGGGATTGCTGAAGGAAACGGGCAATTATCCCGTGAAGCATTACATTTCCTCTGACATCGGCGCTGAACTGAGAACAAGATACGACGTGCGCGACGAGGGCCATGTGTATGGCAGCGATAAAAAGAACTGGATCAACAATGTTTCCTACATGCCTGAGGATGACGACACGAACTACACCATCATCGGCCTGAAAGTGCTTGAAACATACGGATACGGGTTCACTCCCGAAGATGTTGCCGAAGCATGGCTGACAAACCTGCCGCTGTTCCACGTATGCACTGCAGAACGAGTAGCCTACAGAAACCTTGCCGCATCCATCCCGCCGCCGAAGTCCGCCTCTTTCAGAAACGTTTATCGCGAATGGATCGGCGCACAGATCCGCGCGGACCTGTTCGGTTACGCGGCTCCCGGCAATCCGGTCCTCGGCGCGGAAATGGCCTGGCGGGATGCCTCCATCTCGCATGTGAAAAACGGCATCTACGGCGAGATGATGGTGGCGGCGATGCTGTCTGCCGCGGCTGTCACATCTGAATTGAACATCGTGCTTGAAGCCGGCCTTTCCCAGATTCCCGGGCACTGCCGACTGGCAGAGGAAGTCCAGGAAGTCATCTTCTGGAAACAGGCGGGCGTTCTCGACTGGAAAGCGGCCCTTGACAGCATCCATGAGCGTTATGACGAAAAAAGAGGTCACGACTGGTGCCACACGGTTTCAAACGCGCTGATTGTTTGCGTGGCCTTGCTTTATGGGGAACTTGACCTTGAAAAAACAATCGGCATTGCCATAGCCGGCGCGCTGGATACGGACTGCAACGGCGCAACGGCCGGGTCCATCGCGGGGATGATGCTTGGGGCGTCAAAACTGCCATCCTCATGGACAGACCCTCTCTGCGACACGCTCAAGTCCGGTGTGGACGGCTTCGGCATGGTGAAAATCTCCGACATGGCCAGGCGCACGGCAGACCTTGTCTTGAAGAAACAGGCAGCAAGTCAATAAGGTTCCGCCTCCGCTGCATGGAATTGTTTGCCGGATCCCGTGTTCCTTCACATTGACCCCGGTTTTTGCTGGAATTCGCGGTTATGCCGCGGATAGGCAGGGTAAATCCACAACAGTGGCACCACCAACACAAAGGAGGTATCGTCGCCTTGAATCTGAAAACACTCTTCCTCTGGCAAAAGCCCATGCAGCGCGTCAAGTACAGCCTCATCCCCATCGTGCTGCTTTCCACCTGGTTCTTCGGACTGCGCGTGCTCATCCTGCAGGCTGTCGTGCTTCTTGCGGGAATGGCGGCGGAATACCTCATCATGCGCACCATCCAGGGCGAAAAGACGAAGATCACGGAAGCGGTCCATGTCACCTGCGTCCTGTACGCCCTTACCCTCCCGCCGACAGTGCCCTACTGGGTAGCCGTGGTGGGGATCGTGTTCGGCGTCGTGTTTGGAAAGGGCGTGTTCGGCGGGTTTGGCCGCAACATCTTCAATCCGGCGCTCGTTGCGCGATGCTTCGTGTATGTGGCATTCCCTTCCCTGATGACCATTACCTGGGCGAAGCCGATGTCCGGTTTCCCCGGCGGCTTCCTGCGCTATGCATCCCCCGCGGATCTTCTCACCATGGCCACCCCCATCATCACAAGGAATAAAACCGGACAGACAACCCCTTATCTGGACCTGTTCCTGGGCAACATCGCGGGATCAATGGGTGAAACAAGCGCTTTGCTGATTTTGGCCGCCGCCGTTTACCTTGTCATCACCAAAACGGCCTCCTGGAAAATCATCGTGTCCTGCATGGCAAGCTACATGGCCTTTTCCTCCCTGTTTTACGCGATCGGCTTCACCCCGGTCGATCCCCTGTTCGCCCTGCTCTCCGGCGGATTCCTGTTTGGTGCCGTATTCATGGCGACAGATCCGGTTTCAGCCCCGAAGGACGACCTTTCCCGCGTGATTTACGGAGCCCTGATCGGTCTGGTCACCTTTATCATCCGCAGGTATTCGCTCTTCACCGAAGGCATGATGTTCGCGATCCTCATCGGCAACATGTTCGTGCCTCTCCTGGAGCGTCATGTCGCCCAGTGGAAAACGAAAGGGAAAGCAAAGGGGAAGAAGGTGGCGGCATGAAACGCGGCTATTTGTTCACAATCCTCTTCATGTTCATCGTCAGCGCTGTTTTCACCGCTCTTTTGGCCACCGCCAATCTGCTGGCCAGTGCGAAGATTGATGAAAACCGCGCCTTCGCCCTGCGCAGAAGCATCCTTTATGCCCTGAACATCCAAAATGACGGCTCTGCCGCAGGCATCAACAATGCATATGCCGCAAGCGTGAAGGAAATCCCCGCCTCCGGTGGAACAGTCATGGCGGCCACGAACGCCGGCGGCAATATCATCGCCTATGCCGTGCCCATCAAGGGGCCGGGCTTGTGGGGAACCATCTGGGGCTTCCTCGGCATTTCAGCGGACCTCAAATCCCTTACCGGCATCGTATTCACCGCCCAGAGCGAAACACCCGGCCTCGGCGCGCGCATAGACGAGGAATCCTACAAGGCGCAGTTCCGGGGCATGGCGGTTTCACCGGGAGCCACCCTGATCCTGAAGAACGGAGGCAATGGCGATGTGGACGGCATCACCGGCGCAACCTTCACGTCCCGTTCCGTGGTCGGCATGATCAACAAGGCATTGCAGAATGATTTGCAGGGATTGGAGGGATTGAAGTGAACAAGGATGTCAAATTGGTCATCCACCGGAACCTGTGGTCAGACAACCCCGTCATACGGCAGATCCTCGGCATCTGTTCAAGCCTGGCGGTCACCAACCTCCTGATCAATTCCCTTGTCATGGGGGTCGGGGTCACGTTTTCCCTTGCCCTGTCCGGCCTCACGATTTCCCTGTTGAGGAACCTCATCCCGCCACGCATACGCATGATGGTATTCACCCTTATCATCGCCGCATACGTCATTTTCGTGGATATCGTGCTGAAAGCCGAGCTCCCGGAGATCAGCAAGGCGCTTGGCCCCTATGTCGGCCTCATCATCACCAACTGCATCCTCATGGGCCGCATGGAGGCGTTCGCCATCAAGAACAGGCCCATCCTCTCGATGCTGGACGGTTTGTTTGCCGGCATCGGCTACACAGTCATCCTGATGATCATCGCATTCGTCAGGGAATTTCTCGGATTCGGCTCCCTTTTCGGCATCCCCGTCGGATTCGAGTTCACCAAATGGACAATCATGGTCACCCCGCCGGCCGCCTTCTTCCTGCTGGCCATCATCATCTGGATCAGCACGAACCTGATGGCCAGGCGCGGCAAAGCGGTCAAGGAAGGAGGCAAGGCATGAACAGCCCGGATATCAACCCCATCCTCATCTTCGTCGCCTCCATTTTCACGAGCAACATGATCTTCAGCAACTTTCTGGGAATGTGCTCGTACATCTCCGTATCCAGCGAATACAACACTGCCTCCGGCCTTGGAAAGGCGGTGACGATGGTTTCCGTCATCACGGCGGCCTTGAGCTGGATGATGTACCACTGGGTCATCGTCCCGCTGAAGCTGGAGTATCTGCAATACGTCCTGTTCATCATCCTCATCGCCGCCGCCGTGCAAATCATCGAGATGGCCATGGACAGGTTCACGCCGGAACTGCATATGAAGCTCGGTATTTTCCTGCCCCTCATCACGGTGAACTGCGCCATCCTTGGCATCATCCTGTTCATGGTCATCAGGGAATACAGCTTCCTGCAATCCCTGTTGTTCAGTCTCGGCTCCGGACTCGGCTGGCTGCTGGCCATCCAGGCCTTGGCTGCCATTCGCGAGAAAATGGCCAAGACGAAGATACCGCCAGGCCTTGAAGGTCCCGGCATCACGTTCGTCATCACCGGCATCATGGCGTTGGCTTTCATCGGCTTTTCAGGCATGGTGGCCGTCCAGTAGGCGGGGATGAGATGAAAGGGAACAGGCGAATGCGATTCAATGGCAAGGGGATTCCTTCTTGCCGGGATTGAAACCAATCAACGGGAGGCACACATGGAAGTTTTGGTGACCGTGGCCAGCGTATCCGCCATCTCCACCCTGCTGACGGTCCTGATCATCATCTCGGAACGCTTCTTCAACAACTACGGAACCTGCAGGATCGATATCAACGACAGCACCAAAATCATTGAGGTCGAGGGAGGCACCACCCTCCTGTCCGCGCTGGCGGAGAATAAAATCTTCATTCCATCGGCATGCGGCGGGAAGGCGACCTGCGGCTTGTGCAAGCTGCGCGTCCTTGACAGGGCCGGTCCCCTTCTGCCGACGGAAGAACCGTACCTGAACCCTGTTGAACGGGCTGCCAACGTGCGCCTCTCCTGTCAGGTGAAGGTCAAGGGGGACTTGAAAATCTCCATACCGGACGAATTCTTCCTCGTGCGTGAATACAACACACGCATAGAACGCATCACCCGGATGACGCATGATATTTTGGAATTTCGGTTCAAACTG
>CAZFWQ010000067.1:0-1362 GCA_964522755.1 uncultured Oscillospiraceae bacterium
TGTCTACATATGCATCTGCCTTGATGCTTGTGAAAACAGAGCTGCCGCATTTCGAGCATGTGACCAAACCGAGCCGGGCCAACTCATCCTGTGTTTTCTTCGTGTCGTGAAATGGCCAGATGCCAGGAACTTGAAATCTCGCAATTTTCGACATTGCCAGCCACATATCCAAAGCTTTTCAATGATGAATGAGTCAGCACGATATCCGATGCAGTCACGCCCAATTCTTCCAGGGCAATTACAATGTCATCCTCTGTAACCATTGGGACCTTTTGCATATCGGAATCCGGCTGCCTATTTATGGAATCATGCATGAGATTTCCCCCGCTTCCCATTCAAGACGGCCGCCGCACATCGGCGGTTTTTCGGATTTGTTCGCGGTATTCCTGCGGAGTCCGTCCCATCAGGCGCTTGAATGTCTTGATGAAATACGGCACCGAATCGTATCCCACCCGCAAAGCCAGGTCGTTGACAAACACATTGGATGTCTCCAGCAATTCCGCGGCCTTTTTCATCCGCTGCCCCACCACATGCTCGCAATACCCGATCCCCGTCGTCTTCTTGAACAGCTTGGAAAAGTAGGTGGGACTGTGATGCAGCAGCAAGGCCATTTTTGCCAGGGAAAGATCTTCCTTCAGGTGTGCGGAGACATATTCCTGTGAATACAGGATGACATTGTCCGAACTTTTCCCTCGCGACACCACCCCGGACGCGATGCCGATGGCCTTGCTGAAGAACTCGGTCATCTGGGCTTTCTTCAGTTCCTTCACAGGCTTGCCCATCAGATGCTGCACAAGCTGTCCCATGTCATTGCCCGGAAGGTTCATGGAATTATAAATCCGCATCATCAGGGCGCACAGGTTGAAATGGAGTTCGGCAAGGCCCTGGCTCTGATCCGCATAAGGGAATATCAGTTTGTCAATCACCTGAGAGAACCTGTCGGCATCTTTTGTCAGGAGGATATGCTCGATCTGGGACTCATAGGACCTGAAACCGTCGGCCGGGGGAGCCGGAGGCAATTCGGGGATCGCGTTGTAGGCCAGGTAATCTTCCAGAAACCAGATGGCATATTGCCGTCCTACCTGGTGCTTGTAAACGGTGTTGAACTGGCTGTACAGGCTTCCGATTCGCTCCCAGGGGCAGGCGGTCTTCGACATGATGAAGGAAATCTGGACGCCGACGTGCTTTTCGCATTGATCCTGGACAAGGTCCAGCAGGGAGTGCAGATAGGAGATTTCATCGGTGAATTGGGAATCAGGTTTTGAGGTGCCTGTACCGGCTGCAAGGGGCTGCATGACCCACAGGAAGGTGTTGTGCCTTGTGGTGAAGCCAAAATCCACATACTTCTGCGAGGTGTATTCT
>CAZFWQ010000067.1:1372-13227 GCA_964522755.1 uncultured Oscillospiraceae bacterium
ATGATGTGGTCGACCGCGAAAAAAATGGTTGAAAAATGGGACTTGCTCTTCGCGTTGACCAGGCTTGGTTCGCCAATGGCGCCCATCAGGAGGATGACGGGCCTGCCCGAGGCGAAGGGCAGGCCGAATTGGCTGAATTTGCCATCCAGCCTTCTCGTATCAATGGATTCGTTCTCAGTGAAGCCTTCGAACAATTCCTTCCGCAGAAGCGGCAGCGCCATCTGGATGTTGCGCCGCGTATTCCGTTCAAGATCTTCAGCCTTGATATCGCTTTCAATCAGCCGCATGGCGCAGCGGACGGCATCAAGAAATACGGAATCCTCTTCCGTCTTGAGGATGTAATCGGTAAACTGGCTGTTCCTGATTGCTTTCTGCGCGAAATCAAGGCCCTGGTTCCCTGTCAGGAAAATGACCTTGCACTTCGGATATGCGCTGCAAACCGTCTTTTGAAGCATGTACCCGTTGATTTCAGGCATGTTGATGTCGGTAATGAGGATATCGACGCGGTTGCGGATATTGTCGAGTGCCTGTGCCGCCGAGTAGCACTTGACGAGGTTGAGCGCGTCGCCCAGGTGGTCCGTCAGCACTTCATGGTAGCTGTCGACGATGATCGGCTCGTCATCCACAATCAGAACATTGTACATTCGAAACGTCCTCCATTTCCAAGGGAATGAGGATGGTGGCCGTGAATCCGGAGCCTTCCACGCTGTCGATGGAAAGACCGAAATCCTTCTGGTAGCGCATGGAAAGACGCTGGTGCACATTGAGGAGGCCATCGTGCCCTATCTGCACGCCGTTTTTGAGGCTTTCCTGAAGCGCGGCGAGCCGGTCCGGGGAAACCCCTTTCCCGTTGTCTGCCACAGAAATGGAGAGCCTGTCTTCATATGCGGTCCAGCTTACGTGGATGATGCCGCCGGAACCCCGGTCGTCCAGGCCATGCTTGTAGGCATTTTCGACAAGTGGCTGCAGAATCATGCGGGGAACGATGATTTCCCCGTAGGCTTCGCCAATCATGTCGAACCGGATGTCGACCCTGTCTTTGAAACGGATTTTCTGGATCTTCAGATAGGTTTCCGCAAAGACAAACTCCTTTCCGAGGGATTCGTCTTCCGCGTTGTTTTTTGTCATGTAATTGAAGTATTCCGCCAGATAACGCGACATCTGCAGGGCTGTTTCCTGATCGTAGCGCTTGATGGACTGGGTCAGGATATTGAAGGTGTTGTACAGGAAATGGAGGTTGATCTGCGCCTGAAGCTGTTTCAACTCAGAACGCTTCAGATTGATGTCCTGGACGTAAACCCGGTCGATCATGTTCTTGAGGCGATCCAGCATGTTGCCGAACGCATGCAGCAGGTAGCCGAACTCATCGTTTTCATGGGTGGCCAGATTTACGTCCAGGTTTCCCGTCTCCACCTCGGCGAAGATGCCGATAAGCCGGTTCATCGGGCGCTTGATGACAAGGAAAAGGGCGAAGACAAGCACGATGGCCATCACGCCGGAAGCAAGGCCCAAAAAGAGGGCATATCGCTGATAAGTCCTCAGGTTTCCGACGATTTTCAATTCAGGGGTGCATAGGGAAAGCACACCGGACAGGGAGCGGGCGCGGGCCATGCCAAGGACAAACGTTTCACGGTTGAACTGAAAATCGGTGATGACCGCGCTCTCACCCGCTTTGGACATCCGTCCGAAATGATCGACGTCCTTCTTCACCAGGCCTTTGACCTGCTCCGGCAGGTTCGCATCGTTGTTGTAGGATAATGCCCAGTCGGAGCCGCTGAGGGAAACATAGGTGTAGGTGGTGTCTCCAAAGGTGGTCAGCATGCGGTTGAGCGCGTCCGGGGAAAACCGGATGTTCAGGATGTAGACGGGCATGACGCTGTTGCTGATCTGGGAGGACAACCCGCTCATGAAGTATGCGCCGTTTATCTGCTGCAGTGTGCCTTGCGGAAGGGGAAGTGTCTGAAGGTAATAGGCGACGCGGTCTTTCCTGATGTTGTCATCATAGTACGTGGTGGTGGACAGTTCACGGCTGATGTTGGGGATATAGATGGACACTTCCTCGATGAGCGGGCTGACATTCTTGATGGAGCGCAGTTCCTTGTTGATTTGCTGCACGCTTGTCCCCACTTCGAAAGGGGTCATCGAATGATACCGGTATGCGAGCATGACGACATGGATGTCGTCGGTCAGGAAAAAGCGCTGCGCGTTGTTGATGGAGCCCATTTCGGTATCCAGCCGCTCAATCCCGTTATCCAGGAAGGAACGCATGGCATTGGTCTTCTGCACGTAGAGTTCGTTGACGGAAAGGTTAACAAGCAGATAGCAGCACAGGTACACGGGCAAGGTCGCCGCAAAGAAAACAAGCAGCAGTTTCATGTAAATGGAATGCTTGATTCTGCGCTTTTGCATTTTCAGCCTCCGCTGTTTTTTCATATCGTATAACACAAAACAGATTGTCACAACATCCCGGTAACGGTATCTTGCCATCTGCCTCAAAAAGGATGATAAAACAATATGAAACGGACGGATTGCCGAATTCAGCCATCGGAATGCCACCACTTTGTATTATTGTCACCGTGCAGGGCATCAAATATAATCGGTGATGTAAAGCTTTTCTTTTTATCAGGGTGTCTGACATGCAAGGTCGCTTGTGGAAATGATTTGCGTACCACTTGTCCGGCGTGGGCGGGGTCCGGACGTGCAGCCCTCACAAACCCGAAAGCACACAAGGGTGTGCAAATAAAAGGAGGACGACTTATGAAGACTATGAAAGTCATCGCATGGGTACTGATCCTGTTTCTTCTCGCAGGATGCGGGACAACGGCCGCTGCCCCGACGACGGCAAAACCGTCCGACGAGGCGGTTGTCAAGGCGACGGAGGCTACCACCGCGAGCGCGGAGACTGACCTTCAAAAGTATTACAGCAAGGCGGCCACACTCATCCCCGTCACCCAGAACATGAAGTCCGGCGGTCCCGACGTAGTGTGGGAAAAGGGAGACTCCATTGACAACAACAATTATACACGCTGGGCTGAACGCGCAGTAGGCATCAAATGGAGCACGACCTGGAACGCCGTCAGCCAGGAAGAAGACACACAGAAGCTGACCATGGCCATGGCGGCCAATGATCTGCCTCTCTTCATCAGGGCCTATACTTCCGTCGAGGTCATCAAGATGGCCGAAGCCGGACAGGTCATCCCGCTCAACGACGCCATCGACAAATACCTCAGCCCCCTTTCCAAGTACATGCTCAATGAAATGAACGATGCCACGCAGGGCATGCATTTCAAAATGAACTATTACAATGGCAAGCTGTATGGACTGGGTTCCTATGCGGACATGGTGACGCCAAGACTGAACTGGTGGCGTCAGGATCTCCTGAAAGAACTCGGCTTCAGCGCGCCGCCCAAGACCATCGACGAGTGCGACAAGGTTTTCGCTGCCTACAAGGCGAAGTATCCCAACGGCTTCTGCATCAATCTCGACAAAAATCTGCAGCTCGGCGTAGAAGCGGTCTTTCTTGCTTACGGGTCACAGGTCAAGTCCTGGCGCAAAACGGCTGACAATACCCTTGCCTATGCGCCGATACTTCCCCAGACCAAAGACGCCTTGGCAAAACTGGCAGAATGGTACAAGAAGGGCTATATCGACCCTGAATTCATTGTGAAGGACGAAGCCAAGGCCACTGAAGCGTGGACCTCCGGCAATTCCATCTTCCGTCAGCGTGAATGGTGGGCTTCCTGGGGCGACCATATCACCCTTCAGGCCAATGTCAAAACCGCTCTCGTCACAGCAGGAGACTTCCTTGTGGGACCAAAGGGCGAATGGGGCTCAAGGCAAATCAAGCCCAATGAGTTCGAGCAGTACTGCATCAGCGCAAAGGCTTCACCCGAGGCCATCAAGGCCATCATGACCCAGTTCAACTTCTTCTGCGACAGCGCATTCCGTGCCCATAAGGACCTGCGCGACAAGTTCACATTCTTCTATCCGTTTACCGAAGAAAAAAATGCCACCAACCTTGAAGAAATCTCCAAGCTGCAAGCCAGCGGCGAGAAGAGGCTTCCCAGGCAGAAGTTTGACATTCCTCCAGAAATGGAAGGCCCGTCCAATGGTCAGAACAGCTGGATGGCCGTGACCGTGGCGCAAGGGGAACAGTTCGGTTTCCGTTTCAACCAGAGGCCCGGCCAGCTCAGAAAAGATTTCCTGAAAGTGGAAGCTGAAGTGAAGGCCAATGACACGGCTGCCCTGGCCAAGGACACAATCTACCTTGGACTGAAGGATGCCTGGTCTGCCAACAACCTGAACGCCCTGTTCGAAGGGATACACTTCGCCATCAAGAGCGAAGAGGAAAAACACACCTATTTCGACATGCAGTGGTGCGCAGCCACGACGACCCAGCTTCAGAAGGATGCATATCTGAGGAAGATCGAAGACAGTGCCTTCGCCAAGATCATCATGGGCGAGCAGTCGGTTGATACTTTTGATGCATTTGTAAAAGACTGGAAAGCAAGCGGCGGTGATGACATTACCAAGGAAATCAATGCCTGGTACGATACCGTCAAGTAAGACGCGGCTTTGGCCGCAACGGCTGGCGAAAGGCCGGAGAGGAATATCTTGATTCCGGTATAAAAAGTCGATTTTCGACTTTTCATGCAAGCTGCGTTTCGCAACTTGCATGCATGAAGCGGCCCAGGCCGCTTCATGACACCGAATCACGTGATCTGGTGTGTTGAAGGCACAAAATGTGCCATCAACATGCAGGATGTCAGAGACATCCTGCATAAATACTCGCAAAAGCGAGCATTTACACCAGATACAATCTTCGGCCTTTCGCCCATATTACTGAAACCGTATGGAATCATGGGTTCCGTTCTTCGAAGGGAGAGACGCTGTTGAATAAGGTACGCTGGAACTTCCGTGCCACCTGGAGTCTCTATCTGATGGTGCTGCCAGCTGTTGTGCTGCTCTTCATCTTCAATTATGTCCCCATGTTCGGACTGGTCATCGCTTTTCAGGATTTCCAGCCAACCAAGGGGTTCATCGGGTCTCCCTTCAAAGGGCTGTTCTGGTTCAAATATCTGTTCTCCATGCCGGATTTCTGGCGCATCGTCGGCAACACCCTTTCCATCGCCGTGCAGAAGGTCATCTATGGCCAGCTGGTACCCATCCTGTTCGCCCTGCTGCTCAATGACGTGGCCAACCGTCCATTCAAACGCACGGTCCAGACCATGGTCTATCTGCCCTATTTTCTGTCATGGGTAATCGTGGGGACCGTATTCATCGATATCCTGGCCAACAAGGGCATCGTCAACCAGTTTCTCGGCGTATTCGGGATAGCTCCCATCTTTTTCCTGGGCAGCAATACTTTCTTCCAGGGGACCATCATCGCCGTGGACATCTGGAAAGGATTCGGATGGAACTCCATCATCTATCTGGCGGCACTCACGGCCATCAACCCGGAACTGTATGAAGCGGCGATCATCGACGGGGCCAACCGTAGGCAGCGGGCATGGCACATCACCGTCACGGGCATATTGCCCACCATCATCCTCTTGTCCACCCTGGCCCTGGGACAGGTGCTGAACGCGGGCTTCGAGCAGATCCTGATGATGTACAACCCGGCGGTCTACGAAACGGGGGATATCCTGGATACCTTCGTCTTCCGATCGGGCTTGAAAGAGGCCCAATTCAGCCTGGCTACCGCAGTCGGGCTGATCAAATCGGTTTCGGGAACGGCGATGATCGTGCTGAGTTATTATCTGGTCGGCAAGTTCTCGGACTATCGTGTCTTTTAGGGGGTGAAGTGCATGGTCGAACGCTCGACGATATCACGAAAAATCTTTGTGGGGATGAACTACGCCTTATTGGCCGTTCTTGCCGTGCTGTGCTTCATGCCGCTCATCCATCTGGCGGCCGTGTCGGTTTCCAATAAGGCCGCCGCGACGGCGAACCTGATTACATTCTGGCCGAAGGGCTTCAACATCGAATCATACATCATGATTGCCAGCACGCCGCGTTTCGGCAGCGCCTTCTCGGTTTCGGTCATGCGCGTGGTCATCGGAACAACAGTGAACATGGTTCTCGCGACCCTGACCGCTTATGTGCTTTCCCGCGAAAGCCGCGATCTCAAGGGCCGAAATGTCATCATGTGGTATTTCGTCATTCCCATGCTGTTCTCCGGAGGGCTGATTCCCACATACCTGGTCGTGAGTTCGCTGGGATTGAGGAATTCCTTCTGGGCCCTCATCATTCCTGCGGCAGTGCCCATCTGGAACGTGATCCTGATGATGAATTTCTTTCGTTCGCTGCCGCGCAGCCTGTATGAAGCGGCCATGATCGACGGCGCATCCCATCCTCGGATCCTCACGCAGATTTTTATCCCGATATCACTCGCATCCATGGCCACCATCATCCTCTTCAGCATGGTGGGGCATTGGAACGAGTGGTTCGACGGAATGATATACATCGACAACCCTGACCGCCAGCCATTGCAGACATATATCCGGAATGTGGTGACGATGGGGCTGGACATCCAGTCGCTTGCCCGGGAGGGAAACTACAAGATCATCGAATCGGTGTCCAATGAGACGCTGAAAGGGGCCCAGGTATTCGTGGCGACCCTTCCCATCATCATCACCTATCCATTCCTGCAAAAGTATTTCATATCGGGCATAACGGTTGGTTCAATCAAGGAATAGGCGGGGTCCCTTTCTAAAATGAATTCATAATGGAATTGCTTTGAATGCGATAACTTCAATGAAGGAGGAACAGATCATGAAGACATGGAAAGTAGCCCTGGCCGGGTGCGGCGCCATTGCGGGAGGTACCTATCTGCCTTACACAAGCCGCTTCCCGAATGTGGAGGTGGTGGCGGTGTGCGACATCCTTCCCGAACGCGCGGAGAATTACGCCAAACGGTTTCACGTGCCGAACTGGTATGCAAGCGTTGAAGAGATGCTGGAAAAATGCGATTTCGACATCCTCATGGACACCGCCACCATCCAGGCGCATTACGACATCAACATGACGGTCCTGCGCGCGGGCAAGCACCTGTATTCCCAGAAGCCAGTGGGACTGACTGTGGATCAGGTGACCGACATGATTGAGATGTCCAAGAAAATGAATGTGAAATTTTCTGCTTCGCCCATCCACATGATAAGGCCCGACCTCCTTTGGGCGAAGCGGATGATCGAGGAAGGCACCATCGGCAAAGTGTCGATGATCCGGCTGTCGATGGCCCATGGGGGACCGGAGTATTTCCAGTTCCGCGAAGTGGACCCTACCTGGTTCTTCAGGCCGGGCGCCGGCGCGCTGTACGACATGGGCGTCCATGCGCTGCACTGTGCCACAGGCCTCCTCGGCCCCGCCAAAGCCGTGGGCTGCATGTCAGCCGTCTCGGAACCGGAACGCACGGTGCGTTCGGGCGCTTTCGACGGCAAGCAGATCCGCACGGACGAACTGGATGACAATTACCTGATCACGCTGGACTTCGGCAATGCCACACTCGGCGTCATCGACACGGGATACTGCTGCAAGGCGCAGAGAACGCCCAGCATCGAAGTGTACGGCACGATGGGGACCATCTGCTTCACATCCGACATGAAGGCCCCTCTTGAAGTGTATTTCGACGATCCCGTCCACAAGCTCCGCGGCTGGACAAAACCGCAGATGCAGGAAGCGGTCGACATGGACTTTTTCCAGTGCCTGTGCCTGAAGGACCTTATTGACGCCATCGAGCAGGATCGTCCCGTCGGCCTGACTCCGGAACATGCCCGCCATGTCGTGGAAATCATGAACGTGATACCGACTGCCGCCAAAGAGCAGCGTGTGGTGAAGCTGACAACCAGTTTCTGAAAGAGGAGGGATTTCCATGGATAAACAATATCGTTTGGCCATTGTCGGCTATGCGCACTCCCATATCTCGGGCAACGCCAAAGACTTTTTCCGACTGGGCGACAGGGTTTCCTTCGTCGCGGCGGCAGACGTGCCACCCCTTGTCGAACCTCTCAACGACTGCGACGGCACGCGCTACGGCATCATGCACCGCCTGAACAAGGAACTGGGCATTGAAAAAATCTATGACGACTATGTGAAGATGCTCGATGAACAGAAACCCGACATCGTTCTGGTATGCGCTGAAAATGCCTTCCATGGAAGGGTGTGCGAGGAGATTCTGCGCAGGGGCATCCATGTGGTCATGGAAAAACCCATGGCATCCACGATGCAGGACGCGATGCGCATTGCCCGGGCTTCCCGTGAAGGCGGCGCTTCCGTCGTGATCAACTGGCCCACCACCTGGCAGGCGTCCGTGCGCATGGCTCACAAGCTCTGCATGGACGGGGAGATCGGCAGGCTTTTCAAGTTGACTTTCCGCAATGGGGATTCACAGGGACCGCTTTCATACGGCCAGCAGATGAACGACTTTGAGCGCGGCCGCGAGTGGTGGTACCAGAGCGTGGCGGGCGGTGGAGCCCTTCTGGATTACTGCTGTTACGGCGCCTGTCTGTCCTGCTGGTTTTTCGGTGAGAAACCTGTCGCCGCCTATGGCATGAAAGCCAATTTCAACAGCCATTACGGCGACGCGGAAGATTATGCCACCATTACGGCTCAGTTTCCAAAGGGCGTGGCTATCCTGGAAGGTTCCTGGACCACGGTCAGCACGGGCATCCCAAGCGGGCCCATTCTTTATGGGCTTGACGGGACAATGGTCGTGGACGGAGACGAGGTTCGCGTCTACAAGACCCGCCACTCAAAGAACCCGGATGCCGTCTTTGCTCCGGACCCGCTCCCCGAGGGCAGGCGAACACTGGGCGAAGAAGTGCTCCACCACCTGATCACCGGCGAACCGCTTCATCCCACGCTGTCCCTGCCCAACAACCTGCTTGCCATGTCCGTCCTCGACGCCGGCATCCGGTCAGCCGGGAGCGGGAAGCTGGAACCTGCCCTGGATGCCTATTCTACAATAGGGTGATGAAACGGGTCCATTCCCTTTAGGGGTTGCATGGAGATGAACGCTTATTTTTGACGAAGACCGGGACTGCGGCTGCAGGGCTGCAGGTGCAGGTCAGCAGATGGAATTCCATGAGCGTTCATTTTGCTGCAACCCCTTATCATTCCTATAAATAGACCATTGACAAATAACAAAGGGGTGAATCGCATGTCATCAACACCTTTTACAAACGGTGGGAAAAAGTATTCCATCTTCCCTTACGGGAAATCGCCTCATGGACAGCAAAGCCTGCACAGGCGCAAGAGCCTGGAATTGTATATGGAAATCCTCGACGTGCAGGAGCCAATGAACAATGACAAGTTCTTTGCAACCATCAAGGAGGCCGCGAAGGAATACCACGTCGGCGAAATCAACATCCACGGCGGCCTTACGGATGCAAACGGCATGATAGAGGTGCCGGGATTCCCAAAGCTGAAGCAGGCGCCGGACAGGAAGCAGCTTGCAGACATGCGCAGGATGCTGCTGGAGCTTAAGGAACTTGGTCTTTCCATCACACTGAGCGGCGGTGAGCCCCGGATCCCCGAAGACTTCCTGCAGGCCTATCCGGAAGCGCACAATGTATCCAACGGCATCCTGTGGGCGTATTTCGAGGCTAGCACCAGACAGCTTTTCCTTGATATTCCCGAAGCGGATACCGTGCAGTTCCATCTTTTTGAGACGGAACTGCTCAATGACCAGAACATCTTCCGCGATTTCTGGTGGGCGGGCGACGGCAGCTTTGACCGGCACTTGCACACCGGCCCCGTATCGATATATACGCAGGCGGATTTCGTCACGGAGCTGCTTGCTGCATTTTCCCGTGGCGCGGAAAGCGCAGGCGGGAAGTTCAGCCTGCTGACTTTCTGCCACTATCCATATCAGGAGAGATTGGTCATTGAATCGCTGCGGAAACTGGACCACAATTTCCACATCGTGCTCGATCACAAATGCCAGCCCGGCGACTGGGATCCCTTCCGACCGGCCAACAACGTGATGCTGGAGGTTCACGACAGAGGCCCGAGCAAGATGAAATTCGACGGCGTAGGCGAATATTGGGGACAAGGCGAAATGCCCTGCTGTTACCCGGATGAAATGCAAGGCAGGCTCATTCATGCGCTGGAGAACAACGACAGCATATCGTCGATCGGCATGCGCGTGCACTGGGAGTTTGACAGGGTGCTGTTTGGCAAACCCAACGAGATCAACTGGTATGCGCTGTACCGGTTATCGAAGGACCCTTACACGCCCATCGAAGACATCTGGAACGACTGGGCAGTCGAAAGGTTCGGGGAAAAGGCTTCCGGCAAGGTCATATCCGCATTGCGCCGCACTAGTGAAATCATCAGACTGTCATATTATATCGTTGGCGCATGGGCGCAGCAGCACAGCCGCATGGCGACGCTGGAATATTTCATCGCGCAAATCCTGCATACCGGCCGCGCCCAGATGGAGTGGACGCCGCAGCATTTCGTCGACAACATGACCCTGCGCGACATCATGTGCAATCCACGCGAACATACGGTCCTTACCGTGGTGCGTGATCGGGAAGAGGCTTTGCGCCTTTGCGCGCTTTCCATCGGGGAGATCAAGTCGGCAAAGGGCATCCTGCAGCCCGAGAAATATGAGATGCTCATGACCCAGTTTGAAAGGCTGCACGTATTCGTCGGAATGTGCATTCCGCATGTCGAAGCCTGCATGCGGTGCTGGGTGCAGATGAACAACCCATCCGACGACAATCTGGAGAAGATCGAGCTGCCCATTGCCAATTTGGAGAAGCTTGCCAGGCAGATGGAGGACAACGAGATTCCAGCGCATCCTCTCATACCTATAAAAAGCATCCATGACCTGGTCGAGGAGATCCGGGTCTTCCTCGATGCTGAAGCAAAAAGTCAAAAACTGATATAATAAACATGCCGGGCAGCAAAGCCTGATAGTCATGCAAATCGGTTCGCATCTAAAAGACGCACCGCTGCAAGGATCCTGATGTGGTCATTACACCTGTCCGCCTGCCGGAGGGCGGGCGAAGCGAAAGGTCGGCAAAATGGAAAAAGGCTTGAATGGGCGCCGCACGGCCTACCTGGTGTGTCATACGCATTGGGACAGGGAATGGTATCTGACGCGGGAGGAGTTTCGATTGAAACTTGTCCGGCTTCTGGATCGCATGCTTGAATTGATTGAACGGGAGGAATCCTTCGCTTCCTTCATGATGGACGGGCAAACCATCGCACTGGAAGACTACCTGCAGATCCGGCCGGAGAACAGGGAGCGCCTGGCTGCCGCAATCCGGTCGGGCAGGCTGTTGACAGGTCCCTGGTATGTTTTGCCGGATGAACTGATCGTCAGCGGGGAAAGCCATATCCGCAATTATCTGGCAGGCCGGGCCGTGGCCTCCCCGCTCGGGGGAGCCATGGGCATCGGCTATTTGCCGGATTCATTCGGCCATCCGGAGCAGATGCCCCAGATAATACAAGGTCTCGGTTTGAAAGCCCTTGTTTTTTGGCGCGGCGTTCCCTCGTCGATTGAAGAGACGGAGTTTTATCTCGAGTCCGCGCACAAGGGCACCAGGGCGCTTTGCATCCATCTTCCCTTCGGATACGGCAACAGCGCAAGACTCGAGGGCGAAGGCAGGTTGTCCCGCCTGGACAGGATGATCAGCAGCCTGAGAGCAAGGTCGAAATGCGAAAGCGTCCTGCTGATGAGCGGGTCCGATCATATCTTTCCACAGGAAAATCTTGCGGACGTCATCGGGGAATACAATGCCTGCAGCAAGGAATATGAGATTGTGTTCTCTTCGCTGCCGGAGTATGTCTCGGCGATTGTCCGTGAGGCAGAAGGACTTTCCGCCCACCATGGGGAGGTTATCTCC
>CAZFWQ010000068.1:0-6034 GCA_964522755.1 uncultured Oscillospiraceae bacterium
GAACACAAGGCGGTTCGCACGGCGGCGGGTTTGTTTGATGTTTCCCATATGGGTGAACTGCGAATCTCGGGATCAGGTGCCCTTGCGTTCGCGGATTTCCTTGTCACCAACAAAGTGTCGGAACCGCAAAAGAGAAGGGCCACCTATTCTCCCATGTGCCATCTGGACGGTGGAACGGTTGATGATCTGTTTATCTACGGATATTCACAGGAGGAAGCCCTGCTTGTCGTGAATGCGGGCAACATTGAAAAGGATGAAGCACATATCCGCTCGCTGCTGCCAAAAGAGCTGGTCCTTGTCAACGAATCGGATGAATGGCTTCAGTTTGCTTTGCAGGGTCCTGCCGCGGCGGAAATTCTCACCGGCATGGATAAGTTCGCGGCCTGCGATGTGGTCGGCATGAAGTTCATGTCATGGAAGACGGCTGATGTGGATGGTTTTTCAGCGATTCTCTCACGCAGCGGATACACAGGCGGAGACGGATATGAAATCTATGTGCGCTGCGGTTCCGATGCCGGCTGGGCTGCCGGATTCTGGAATGAGCTTCTGGATGCCGGAAAATCTTTTGGCATTGTCACCGTCGGATTGGGCGCTCGTGACACGTTAAGGCTCGAAGGCGCGCTTTCCCTGTATGGTCACGAACTGACAGACGCCATTTCACCGGTGGAAGCCAACCTGCTGCGCTTCATCCACTTGGAGAAAGAGGATTTCGTCGGGAAAGCGGCCTTGAAGGAACAGATGGAAAAAGGAACAACGCATGTCCTGGCGGGATTGGTCCTGTTGGATCGCGGCATTGCACGGGAAGGATGCCTTGTGTTTCCGCCGGTTGCGGAGGTTGCAGCGGAGGTTGCAGCGGAGGTTGCAGCGGAGGTTGCAGCGGAGGTTGCGACGGAGGTTGCGACGGGAGCGGGCAATGCCATCGGAAGAATCACATCCGGCGGAGTAGGAATCACAATCGGGCGGAACATCGCCATGGCATTGGTGGAACGACCCTTTTCCGTTCCGGGTACAACCGTCATGGTTGATGTCCGCGGACGTCGCCTGAAGGCAGAGGTTGCGGCGCTTCCGTTTTACAGGAAGCCGGGGAGTTGAAACAATTCTGGCAGCGGCGTATGAGGAAATACATGATAGCAAGAAAATGGAAGTTGACTGTCAAAGGCGAACAAGAAAATATGCAAAACCGAGAACACGGAGGTAGAGGAAATGGACGTCAGGCAGGACAGGATGTACACACGGGAGCATGAATGGGTGCGACTTGATGGCGATACGGCATATATCGGGATTACAGACCACGCACAGGAAGCGCTTGGAGCCATCGTTTACGCGGAACTGCCCCCGGACGGCAAAGAAATGGCAGTAGGAGATTCACTCGCGGTGCTGGAATCAGTCAAAGCGGCATCAAGCGTGTACACGCCGCTCGCAGGGAAGGTCGTCTCCGTGAACCATGCATTGGATGACAAACCCGAACTTTTGAATGAAGCGCCCTACGAAAATTACATCGCAGGCATTGCGCCTGTGGAGGCAGGGATGCTTTCCGGATTGATGGACGCCGATTCCTATGCGGCTTTTGTGGCGTCCGGAGGCTGACGAAATCACAATGACTCCAATATGGAACAGCCGAATTCCGGGTCAAATCAATCTGAAGGGAAGGTGATGTTCATGGTCGAAACAAACCTCGATATCCCGTCTGTGGGCAATGACAGTACTTCATACAGGTTCCTGCCGGCTACCGGCGGGGATATCGAGATCATGCTCGGGCGAATCGGCCTGCCGTCATTGGAATCGTTGTTCGCAGGGATTCCCGAAACCCTCCGTCATAAAGGGGCGCTTCCAATACCACCGCCGGTGGATGAATGGCGCCTGACCAGGGAAATGAAGGCCATGGCGGCGCAAAACGTGTCCGCCGAAGAGGTTCCGTGTTTTCTGGGAGGCGGCATATATGACCATTTCATTCCCGCTGCCGTGCATCACATTGTGGGTCGCTCCGAGTTCTGGACCGCATATACGCCATACCAGCCGGAAATGAGCCAGGGCATGCTGCAGGCGATTTTTGAATACCAGTCGCTGATTTCGGGACTGACCGGGATGAACGGTGCCAATGCTTCCTTGTATGACGGAGCGACGGCCATGCTCGAAGGAGCCCTCCTGGCGGGAAGAGCCACAAATCGGAAACGCCTGCTGGTTTCCTGCGGAATCAATCCTGAATACAGGCGTTTGCTGGCTGACACCTTGAAACATTCGGATATGGAACTGGAAGACATCCCGATGGATCCTGCAACGGGAAAGGCAGATCGGGCTAAACTTGACGCGTTGCTGGCCATGCCGGTCGCGGCGGTCCTCATCCAAAGTCCGAATTTCTTCGGCATCCCGGAGGATGTGGCGGACATCGCGGAACGGGCGCACCGAAATGGCGCCCAGTGCAATGTTTCGATTGATCCGGTTTCACTGGGCCTGTTGAAATCTCCCGGTGAACAGGGAGCGGACATTGCGACAGGAGAAGGTCAGCCGCTTGGCATCCCGATGTCGTTCGGAGGACCTGGCCTGGGCTTGTTTGCCGTCAAAACCCACCTGATACGGCAGATGCCTGGACGTCTTGTCGGCGAAACCCATGACCAGGAAGGAAGGCGGGGATTTGTCCTGACGCTGCAGGCGAGGGAACAGCACATCCGGCGGGAACGCGCCGCCTCCAACATCTGCACGAACCAGGCGCTGTGCGCACTCACTGCGACCGTCCACTTGTCCCTCCTTGGCACTTCCGGTCTTGAACAAGTGGCCCGCCAGTGCCTCGACAATGCGGTCTATCTGCAGAACCGACTGGTTTCCGCGGGAATCGCAAAATCTGTATTTGACGCTCCGTTTTTCCGGGAATTCGTCGTATGGCCCATCTTGTCGCCTTCGGAGATGAACCGCATCCTCCATGATGCGGGCATCATCGGTGGGCTTGATCTTACTGACTGCTGTCCACTATTGAAGGATTCCAATGGAAATGGCGCATGGCTGATTGCCGTGACGGAAAAACGAACCCGCGAAGAAATGGATTGTTTCTGCGATGTGCTGCTGGCAGATGCAAGGATAAGGGAATTGCTGTTGAAAAATGGGATGAAGACCGGGGGTGGCGCAACATGAGTCATTGGAGAAAGACACCGCTCATCACCGAAATGGACAGGCGGGGCAGGAGCGGAGTGAATCCCCCGGTTGCCGATGTTCCGCGCATTGACCCGGGGCAGTGGTTTGGCTGTTCTTCAATTCATACGGGAAGACTGCCGCTTCCGTCCGTTTCCGAACCTGATGTCGTGCGCCATTTCACGGAACTGTCGCAGAAGAACCATGGATTGGATTCCGGTTTCTATCCGCTCGGTTCCTGCACAATGAAATACAATCCCAAGTTCAATGAGGATATGGCAGGGCTTTCCGGTTTTTCGCAGATCCATCCGCTTCAGCCCGATAAGGAAGTGCAGGGGGCGCTGCGGCTGATGTACGATCTCGGAGAGATGCTCTGCGCCCTGACGGGAATGGATGCGGCCACGCTGCAGCCGGCTGCGGGTGCCCAGGGCGAAAGTACCGGACTGGCAATCATGAAGGCCCATCATCTTTCCCGCGGGGATGCCGCAAGAACGAAGATTCTCGTGCCGGACTCTTCCCATGGCACCAATCCCGCTTCCGCCACATTGGCAGGTTTCCAGGTGGTGGTGCTCCCTTCGGACAGCCGCGGCTGTGTTTCTCCGGAGGCCGTGCGGAAAGCAGCCGGACCTGACACTGCCGGCCTTATGCTCACCAATCCGAACACCTTGGGCTTGTTTGAACCCGACATTGAACAAATCACGCGGATTGTCCATGAAGCCGGCGGACTGCTTTATTACGACGGCGCCAACATGAATGCCATCATGGGGGTGACGCGCCCGGGAGACATGGGCTTCGACATTGCCCACATCAACGTGCACAAAACGCTTTCAACACCTCATGGCGGCGGTGGCCCCGGTGCCGGGCCCGTCACGGTGAAGGCTTATCTGGAGCCATTCCTGCCTGTTCCGGTTATTGTGAAGGCTGAGGCTGTGAGCCGGTCCGAAGCTGGAAGCCGAACCGATGCTGAAACCCGGACCGATGTCGAAAACAGAACCGATCGTGAAAACCGGATCGATGTTCAAAACCGGTTTGAAAGCGAAAACCGAACCGATGATGAAATCCGGACCGAAACCGAAAACCGGTCCGAAGCTGCAAACGTGAAGCAGTCAGGCCGCATGGAATCTGGAGCAACATACGGTAGAGCATTTGACAGACCCCTTTCAATCGGCAAAGTGAAGGCCTTTTTCGGGAACTTCGGCATCCTTGTCCGCGCTTACGCCTATATGCGGACCATGGGGAACACCGGCCTCCATCTTGCTTCCAAGCTCGCCGTGCTGCATGCGAACTACTTGCGGGTTCGTTTGTCCGATGCATTCACGATCCCATTTCCCGGAATATGCATGCACGAATTTGTTCTGTCCGCTGAAAAACAAGCTGTCAAAGGGGTCACGGCGCTGGTGCTGGCCAAAAACCTGATAGATGCAGGCATGCACCCGCCCACTATCTACTTTCCGCTGATTGTGAAGGAAGCCATGATGGTGGAACCTACAGAAACGGAAAGCCTTGAGACCCTCGACAGGTTCGCGGAAGAGATGCTGAGGCTATCCGCCATGGCGAACACGGATGCGGAATACCTCATGCACGCCCCTTACAATATGCCTGTCAACAGGCTGGATGAGGTGGGTGCGGCCAGAAAGCCTGTTCTGTGCCAATGCATGGCGATGGAAGATGGTGTATGATCAATTTTGAATTGATGTAAGATGGCTGTTCATGTTGATGTCCTGAACAGCGAAACGGGAGGGTTCATGATGTTCCCTGGCATGGAGATGGAGGACAAGGCAGGATGAAGACCGGAATTGTGATCGGATCCAGTCTTGATCCCTATTTGAACCTTGCGTATGAGGAGTTTCTAGTAGACTCTGCCGGACCGGATGAGGCCACTCTATTCCTTTGGCAGAATCATGATACGGTGGTCATCGGCTGCAATCAGAACCCATGGCGGGAATGCGACCTGGCCGCGATGGGTCGGGACGGGGTGAAGCTTGCCCGCAGGGTGACCGGTGGAGGGGCGGTATTCCATGACATGGGAAACCTTAACTTCTCCTTCATTGTGCCCAGGAAGGACTATGACGTGGTGCGGCAGGGCTCGGTCATCATCGGCGCACTTGGGAAAGTCGGCCTTGCGGCTGTCCAGACCGGCCGGAACGATATCACCATAGATGGAAGGAAATTCTCCGGAAATGCTTTCCTGCACCGGAAAACGACCTCACTGCATCACGGCACGATATTGATTGGCGCCGATATGTCACGCCTTGGCGGTTATCTGCAGGTTGACCCGG
Organism: uncultured Oscillospiraceae bacterium; assembly: GCA_964522755.1. Taxonomy (GTDB): domain Bacteria; phylum Bacillota; class Clostridia; order DSM-8532; family DSM-8532; genus JAEWSN01. The sequence continues at coordinate 5,403 of CAZFWQ010000068.1, forward strand.
GAAAACTGGCAGGAAAAGGCGTTGCATCGGTCCGGTCCCGCGTGGTTAACTTAAATGAGCTTCTTCCGGAACTGAATGCCATAAAGGTCATGGAACTGGTTGCTGAAAGCTTTTCCGAAGCATATGGATTGCCGGGGAAGACGGAGCTGACAGACCTTTCACTGGTGCCGGAAACCGTCCTCCATCTTGCGAAGCGGAATGCTTCATGGGATTGGCTGTATGGAAGGACGGCGGAATTCACCATGTCCATCCGCACACGGTTCCCGTGGGGCAGCATGGAGATAGGATTCGTCACCCGTAAAGCGATGGTGGAGGAAGCAAAGGTCTGGTCGGACAGCATGATGCCCGAAATGGCCCCTTTTGTGTCCCAGGTGCTGCAAGGCGCACCGTTTTTTGCGGCATCACTGGCGAACAGGGTCAGGGACTTGCAGGCAGGACTGGTTGCCGGACAGGAAAGGCAGATTGGATCGAACGCAGGAGTGGTTGCCGGGCAGGAAAGGCAGATAGGATCGAATACAGGACTGGTTGCCGGACAGGAAAAGCAGATTGGATCGAACACAGTGCGGGTTGCCGGATATGCGGATATGGATAATCAAAAGACCGGGCTGTCTGATATTCAATCGGAACCAGCT
>CAZFWQ010000068.1:6134-13128 GCA_964522755.1 uncultured Oscillospiraceae bacterium
TGCGGATATGGATAATCAAAAGACCGGGCTGTCTGATATTCAATCGGAACCAGCTGAAATCTGTAATGCGCTTGAAGATATCGCCGTTTGGCTTGAAGGAAATCCGCTATAGGGGCAGACGAAAATCGATGCCATATCCGAAAGGGTAGCGGAAAAGACCGCGCATCAAGTTCTTCCGGTCTGATATGATATCAGGGGTTTTAATTGATCGGGTTGGAAAGGACGACGGGGATGAGCAAGAACAGGCCATCTCCGACATGCAGAAATTCATGCAGGACAAGGTGGAGGAATCATTCGGCCTGCTGAAGTGAAAATGAAGATATTCGAAAATCACAAGATTTTGGGAGGGAAGCCAATGGTCATAGCGATAATTGACATGGAGTTTATCGTTCCGCCCACTTTCGGAAAACCGAGAGCGTTCTTTCCGGAAGTCATTGAATTCGGTGCAGTATTGATAGATAGTGACAGTCATGCAATAATCACTCAAATCAACACCTTCGTCAAACCAATGAAATGGCCGAGAATCACTAAGGAAACAACCGATGTCACCGGGATTCATCAAAGTGATATTGATAAATGCAGTACAACACTCGAAACTGTGCTGAGCGATTTGTGCAAAATCGCATCATCAGACATCGTATTGATGGCATGGGGATCAGAAGATAAAAAGGTGCTTTTGGAGAACTGCAAACGATACGAAATCAAATTCCCATTTAACCCTGATTCCTACATAGATCTACTCGATGAATACATGAAAATGAATAAATTTGAGAAAAAGGTTTCTCTTAAGAATGCCATCGAGCAATGCGGTTTTGTCCCTTCGGGTATCTCCCACGCGGCTCTGGATGATGCGATGAACACGCTTTCGATCTTGAATACGATGTTCGACAAAGGATGGCAATTGCCGTTTAGGTTCCCAGCTTCACCATAGGAGTCATCAAGTTTTCAATCCTGGTATTTTCCAATAAGTCCGCTTTCACATAAGCTGTTGCTGCTCCTGCTCCGACCTTTTGAATCCACCCGCTTTTTACCAGGCTGGTCAACGCTCTTTCCACTGTCACCTTACTGATGTCAGGACAGTTTTCCATGATTTCCTTCTTCGTAATCCTTCCTGCTTTCCGATCAATTACAACTTTAATCCGGTCAGGTTTAGACATCCTCCGATATTTAAGGTGTACAATACGGTTCTCAAATTCATGATATGCTTTCATAAGAATGCCAAGATAATATCTGACAAAAGGTTCATATCGATTTTCTTCCTCATGCCAACCTTTCGAACTGGCTTGAAGTGCATCATAATACGTGTCCTTTGTCTTTTCAATCAACATCTCGATGCTGATATACTTTCCGACAGTATATCCGGACCTGTAAAACAACAGCAGGGTAAGCAGCCGACTCATGCGGCCATTGCCGTCATTGAACGGATGAATGCATAGAAAATCCAAAATGAACATTGGAATAAGAATCAATGCATCAATTTCATTCTTTGACATCATCTTCAGGAACGCATCACATAAACTCATCAGGGCTTCCGGCGTCTGATGGGCGGGCGACGGGACGAATCTGGTTCTCTGCTTTCCGTCCGCATCGATTTCTGTAATCTCATTATCAGAATTCTTATAGGCTCCGCCTAAGGACGACTGTGAGTATGAATACAAGTCTCTATGCAGCTGCAGGATAGTATTCGGCCTTGGAATAATATGCTCATAGCTTTCGTGAACAGTAGCCAGTACTTCACGATAACCGGCGATTTCTTGCTCGGAGCGGTTACAGGGTTCAGACTTTTCACAAACCAACTCCTCCAACCGCTTGTCAGAAGTAAAAATACCTTCGATACGGTTGGATGCTCCCGTGCTCTGGATTTTAGCAACATCCAGCAATGTTTTCAATTCGTCCATGTTCGCTTCGATGAAGAATTCTTGCCGTCCTTTATTCTCGTGGATATTTGCAATCATAGCAACAATTTCAGGTGTCAGGCATTGAAGCGGCTTTGTTTTGTAGTCAAAAAAGTGCATACCTGTCTCCTTCATTTTTCATTTAATCTCCTTCATTTTACCCATTTTTGATGGAGATAGCAATGAAATGATGGAGATATGTCTTTTCCATGCATCTTCCTGTATTACTCGGATATCCGGGCGGCTATTCGCTTGAGGTTTGCCAGGCCCTGGATGGCGAGGTCTTCTCCGGATGCGGCGAGTTTCCTCCAGATTGCGCAGTTCCCAGCAAGTTCTTCAAAGCTTGGGTCAAATGATTCTATCGTCAGCGGGCCATCATAGCCTACTTCCTTTACCGCACGGAACAGCTCATCAAACGGTACCAGCCCTGTCCCCGGAATACCCCTGTTGTTTTCATTGACGTGAATGTACCCCAGGAATTCCTTGCCGCACGTCCGGATGGCTCCGGAAAAACTGGTTTCTTCGATGTTCATGTGGAAACAATCCAGATGCACCTTCATGTTTTTCATGCCCACATCCTTGCAGTATTGCACCGCGTCTTCCGCCACATTCAAAAAGTGCGTATCAAAACGGTTGATGCATTCCACCGCGATGATGCCGTCCCAGTTGTCCGCGGAATATTCTGCGATTTCCCGCATAGCCGTTACCGACCACTCCCATTCCTGCGCGGTGCGGGGTTTCCGTGTCAGGCAGCCCCATCCGGCGTAATTCACGCCTCCAAGAATTTTGGAATCCAGTTCGCGATTGATGTCAACCAGTTTTTTCATATGTGCGACGCCTTTTTTTCGGATGGCCCCGTCCGGCGAAATCAAGTTGGTATCGCTGCCCAGGGTTGTCGTCGTGACCAACTCAAGCCCGGTTTCCCGTTTTTTATCCAACACCAGCTGCAGGGGGAAACGCTCCGGATACGCAACAGCCAGGTCGACGACTTCAAACCCAATCTCTTTGGCTTTCGCCAGAATCCAAACATCCTTTTCCGCAAACACTTCCGTCCAGATGAAACTGTCCACGCCAAATTTGAATGTGCTCATGGTTCATCCTTCTTCCTGTTATCCGTTATTCAAAAAGTTGATTGGAATTTCTTTCCGCAAAACCATGATCTTCACATGAATCGGCCTAACAACCGTCAGCATAGGAATCATGCAGGCCAGCGGGGGAGTCAAGCCTGCCTGTGGGGGGGTCAAGCCGGCCTTTGGGGGAGGGGATCATAACCCTGGCCGCCCGGGCAGGAGTTCTCGCCTATTCCTGTTGATTATAGAATTCATGCCTGAAATTGTCAATTTTGCTCTGCATCATATGCTCTGCCGCATATGCTCTGCCGCATGGATTTCCAGTTTGTTCCGCGATTGTTGTTGACAATCAGAAGCACTTCATATAGATTTCTGGCAGTGTGGTGGTTGCAAAGCATATCGATTTACTTTTGCCTATTTATCAGAATCGGGCAATCGAGGTTAACGGAAAAAATAAGGCGGAAGCGTAGCGGAGGACGTTATGTTAAGGAATGCGACAATAGAAATGGGAACAATCGGCGTTTACCCGGAAAATCCTCACTATTTCGTGTACAAAGGGGAGCCCGTCATACTCGTTACTTCTGCCGAGCATTACGGTTCGATGGTCAATCTTGGTTTTGATTATGTCAGATATTTCGATACGCTGAAAAAATATGACTTGAATTATACGCGTATCTATCCGGGTGCCTACATCGAAATCGAAGGCATGTTCATTGAAGGGAATACCCTGGCGCCGGACCAGGAGCATCTTGTTCTCCCGTGGGCCAGAAGCAAAGAGCCGGGCTATCCCGGCGGCGGCAATAAATTTGACCTGGGTCAATGGGACGAACGATACTTTGCCAGACTGAAGGATTATCTTGCACAAGCCCGGGAGAGAGACATCATTGTGGAGATTTGTTTCTTCAATTGCCAGTATCCTGATACGTACAAGTACTGCCCCATGAATGAACAGTCTAACATCCAGCATATCGGCACCTGTTCATATATTGATTTTCAAACCCTGAAGGAAGCACCTTTGGTCATCGCGCAGAAAAGGTATGTTGAAAAGCTTGTCATTGAGGCGAACGAGTTTGACAACGTCATTTTTGAATTCATCGACGAGCCTACGCTGTACAGGACATCCTCACAGGAAGCCATGGCATGGATCAGCTGTCTTATTGATGTAGCCGTGAAAACGGAAGAGCATTTGCCAAGGAAGCATATTCTGGCCCAGCAGCTTGAGGTTGGCGTGGATTTTGCCGGAGATGACCGGGTGCCTCTTATCGTGTCCCAATACATAACGGGCATGTCGAGACAGATTGGCGGGATTCCCGCGCTCAATACGCAATATGACCTCAATAAGCCCATCGAACTCAATGAGACCGCCTTTCTGCCGGTCTGGTACCTTACGGACGAGGTGGCTTCATCAAGGATCGAAGCATGGGAATTCATGGTTGGCGGCGGGGCGGGCTTCAATCAACTTAACGGCTATTTTACGGCTTCAGATCCCACGGGCGGCACACCGAAAAACATGCAAATTCTCGAAAACCTGAAAAAGCTCAAGACGTTCATTCATAGTTATGAGTTCTTCAAAATGAAGAGATTTTACTCGTTTGATTCGACCGATCGGCAGGTCGTCATGAACGGCATTGCGGAAAAAGGCAAACAGTATGCTCTCTATATGCATCACAGCGCACCGAATAGGGGTGAATACGGCAATTCGCACTACATTGTGAATGAAGACGAATTCACTACTGATATTTCGATCGATTTGCCTGCAGGCAAGTATGTGGCAGAATGGATTGACCCGGAAAACTTGAAAAATGCCGGGTCCGATGTCCTGGCACACGATGGGGGAATTCGAGTACTGTGCAGCCCTTCATACACAATTGACCTGGTGCTCAGAATCATGGCCATCCAGTAGCAGATATGGCTAAGCATCACCTTGTTCCTCATGTCGTTTCCTGCCATGTTTGTGCTTCTGATATATTCCGCTTGTACGATTCAGGCATGAAGACAAAACACAAGGAGACCAAAATGGATGGCAGATTGTCACAAATATTGGCGCTATATGGTATGACTGTAAAAACCATTGAAAAGTTGAATATGGATAAGGATGTATTCAAAGCAACGGATGATGATGGGAAAAGCTATTTTCTTAAAGTATTCAAAAAGCATGGCGGTGACGATATGGAACCGTGTGATAATGTTTACCACACCCATGAACAAATACAATTGGAAATGGAGATACTCCATCTGCTGTCAAATGGTGTGTTGCATACCGCAATTCCAATAAAAAACAAAATGGATGAATGGGTAACTGTTCTCACACCCGATACAAAAGATGAATCACCCGAATACGCAGCGATGACGTCTTTTATCGAAGCGGAATCCATGGAAAATTCACAAACCCCAATGACGAAGATGGCTTATTTTGCGGGCGTTTCCGCCGCCCAGCTTCACCTTGAATCCGAAAAAAGATTATTGCAAATCGCTGTGAAACGACCGCATAAGCGACAAGGGTATATGTTGAAAATGAAAAATCGTCTGGTTCATGGAGTTGCAACAGGTGCGTTGAGCGCTTCGCAATTCAACATGCTGAACCTATGTGTTGATGTTGTCATGAACTGCATGAATAGGCTGGATGAAGACCCCGCTTATGATATTGGGCTTGTTCATACCGATATAAGGTCAGAAAACTGTATGTATGTGCCCGATAAAGTGATTCCGATTGATTTTTCGCGTTCTGTCTACTCTTACTATCTTTATGATGTAGCTGAAATGTGCGCTCATATAGGCGGTTCCGATGTGAAAAATGCTATTTTGCGCGGGTATCAATCCGTAAAGCCCTTGAAAAAGGGACATATTTTTATGATTCAAGCGTTCATGTCCATGTTCTTGATGATGGTGATTGCCGAAACTGTTGATGAAGTGCATAATTCATGGAGAACAGGACTGCTGGAGACGTTTAAAAATGAAATACAACCCGGCTTGTCTTCGGGTAAGGGTTTTTTCGATTCATTGGCACTAAAGGGAATAAATGAATGACAAAGCATATGAACAGCCGACGGAACATCATTTTGGAACATCACTGCGACGGATATGTATGATAATCCCGATGCCGATCAAACAGCCAATCAACATGCAAGGGAGATGTGAAAGATGACGGAAAAATGGAGTTCCAAAATGGCATGGGAATGGTATGACCGGCAACCATGGATGGTTGGATTCAACTATCTTCCTCAAACAGCGGTCAACACCACCGAAATGTGGCAAAAAGAAACGTTTGACGAAGAGACGATAGCCAGGGAGCTGAAGATTGCCGGAGAAATCGGATTCAACGCCTGCCGTGTTTTCGTGCAGTACCTTGTCTGGCTGCATGACAAGGAAGGGCTGAAACTTAGGATTGACCGGTTTTTAGAAATTGCATCAGAAAACGGAATCTCTACTCTGATGATTCTGTTTGACGATTGCAATTTTGCGGAAAACCAGGCATTCCTTGGAATGCAGAATCCGCCAAGGCCCGGCATACATAACAGCCAATGGACATCAAGCCCGAATTTGACAACGGACCGGGAACCGGCATCAATGCCTTTGCTTGAAGAGTATGTCAAAGATATCGTGACGACATTTCGAAGCGACGAGCGAATATGGATGTGGGATTTATACAATGAGCCCGGTGCCTCCGATCAGAAAGGCAAATCGGATGACCTGCTGAGAAGCATCTTCACGTGGGCTCGCCGGTGCGATCCGATGCAGCCGCTCACTACAAGCGTATGGATGCGTTTCGACCTTTCCTGCGATGTGGTGGCCGTGGAACTAAGCGATGTGAATGGGATTCACGCATATGATGATTATGATGGGATGGTGGCCAAGGTATCAGAAATGGGAAAATTAGGTCGCCCTGTCCTCTGTACCGAATGGTTGAACAGGGCATATGGAAATGATTTTTTAAAGATGCTGCCGTACTTCAAAGAAAAGAAAATCGCTTCCTATTGCTGGGGACTTTTTGCCGGAAAAACACAGACCTATCTCAGCTGGGGTGCTGCC
>CAZFWQ010000069.1:0-12941 GCA_964522755.1 uncultured Oscillospiraceae bacterium
GTCTTCTCCGGCCGATCAAGCCGAAAAGCGCCGTGGTGGCGCAGGTGAAATCTTCATGTGGAAGATCGGCGGGGCAAAGGCGGCGGCCGGAGGCAATCTTGACGAAGTCATCCGCGTCGCGCGAAAAGCGGTAGGCAACACCCACAGTGTCGGGATCGGCTTGTCACCCTGCACTTTACCGGCGGTCGGCCATCCGAACTTCGAAATCAAGGACGGGACCATGGAATTGGGGATAGGACATCATGGCGAGCCCGGTGTGGAAATTGTCCCGATGGAAACGGCTGATCAGATGGCGGCCCACATGCTGAACCTGATCCTGCCGGACCATCCGTTCCTTGAGAAGGATGAGGTGGCGGTATTGCTTTCCGGTCTGGGAGCGACACCGGTCATGGAACTGTACGTCCTTTTCAATGAGGTGGCAAAGATTCTGAATGAAAAAGGCATCCGCATCTATCGATCCTACGTGGGCAATTACTTCACCTCTCTGGAAATGATGGGTGCCACTTTGACCGTGATGAAACTGGATGATGAATTGAAGGTCCTGCTGGATGCGGAATGCGAATCCATGGGATTGACCCAGTTCGGCCGATGAACCCGGAGGGAGCATCAATGGACGGTTTCGCCAATGTCGCGGGAAAATCAATTGTATTGAGCATGATAGCGGCAATCCAGGCCAACAAGGTGTATCTGAGCGACATAGACGGCCTGATTGGCGATGGCGATCATGGCATGAACATGAACAAGGGGTTCAGCCTCTGCAAGGAACGCCTGGACCGGAACGCCTTCACCTTTACGGAAAGCATGGCAGCATTGGGCGACATCCTGTTCAATGAAATCGGTGGCTCAATGGGCCCGATATACGGGACGATTTTCATTGAGATGGCAGAATATGCCTCGCGGGAAACGGTCATCACCGCCAATGTTTTTGCTGGTATGCTGGAAGCCGGGTTGAATGGACTATGGGAGATCGTGCAGGCCCGGGTGGGTGACAAGACATTGATCGACACCTTTGTCCCGGCTCGCGATGCCTTTGCTGAAGCGATCCTGTCCGGAAGTGACTTCGCCGGGGCATTGCAGGAGTTCAAGCAGGCTTCTGAAAAAGGCATGCTGTCAACACGGGATCTGGTTTCAAGATTTGGACGATCCAGCCGGTTGGGAGAGAGATCCAGAGGCGTCCTGGATGCCGGCGCTGTTTCCTGCAACCTCATTTTCCAGGCGATGGCGGATGAAATGATGAATCTCATGAAGCAACGCGACAAATGAAATGATGAATCTCATTGAATGACATATCAAATGAAATGATGAATCATATGGATGAATAAAAAGGAGTGTTGCCGTATGCCAAAACTTCCGGAAACCATGAAAGCCCTCGTTGCCTACACCCCGGACAGGTATGTGCTGGAGGCGGACTGGCCCAGACCCAAGGCCGGACCGGGCGAAATCGTGATCAGGGTTGAAGCCTGTGGGGTCTGTGCAGGTGATGTCAAGGCGCAGCACGGCGCAGAACGTTTCTGGAACCATTTCATCATTGCCCCGTTTATTCCGGGTCATGAGTTTGTCGGCCATGTTGTTGAATTGGGCAGCGGGGTAACGGATTTTTCAATCGGAGACCGGGTTGTATCCGAGCAGATTGTCCCTTGCGGCAAATGCATGTTCTGCAGGACGGGCCGGTACTGGATGTGTGAAATTCATGACATCTACGGGTTCAAGGACAGGGTAAACGGCGGAATGGCGGAATACATGCGTTTGCCGGCGAATGCCCGCACCTATCGGATTCCCATGGACATGCCGATAGAGAAGGCAATCCTTGTCGAACCGTATTCCTGTTCCAAACATGCCGTGGACCGTGCGCAGATCGGCCTGGAAGACGTGGTGGTGATATCCGGCTGCGGGACGCTGGGACTGGGCATGGTGGGAATCGCCCATCTGAAAAATCCCAAAATCCTCGTTGCGCTTGATATCAAGGACGAACGGCTTGAAAAGGCAAAAGAGTTCGGAGCGGATTTTGCCTGGAATCCCCTAAAAGTGAACATCGTGGAGGAAATCCGGAAACTGACGGAGGGATATGGCTGCGATATCTATATCGAAGCGACAGGACACCCGGCCAGCGTAGTCCAGGGCATGGACATGATTCGCAAGCTGGGGCGCTTTGTCGAATTCAGCGTGTTTGGCCAGCCGACTTTACTGGACTGGTCCATTATCGGTGATCAGAAAGAATTGGATATTTTGGGCGCACATCTCAGTCCGTACTGCTTCCCGCCTGTCATTGACTGGATAGACAAGGATCTGATCGGCACCCGTGGTGTTGCCGAAGTTTTTTTTACGCTTGATGACTGGGAAGCGGCTTTCCGGATTGCCGAAACAGGAGAGGGCAATGCCTTCAAGGTTGTGCTGAAACCCTAGTGCCACAGGGGTGTTTGCATTGGAATGGCCATTTCTCACATTCATGCCGCACATACCGGTGCAAATATGGCGAGACCGCATGCACATGCCAATCGCTGTTTCATCATCATATGGAAAAGGAAGTGAGTCTGATGATCCATTATTCCAAATTCGACGGGGCATTTGATTTCAGTGGAAAGGTCGCACTGGTTACCGGGGCAGCCAATGGGATCGGCAAGGCGACGGCCGAAGTCCTGGCATCCCGCAAAGCCAGTCTCGTTCTTCTCGACATGCAGGAAAAAGTGAAGGATGTTGCCGTTGATTTTGCCAGCCGGTACGGGATTGAGGCCATGGGCCTGGTGTGTGACATTGCCTGCGGCGAGCAAACGCAAACGGCTGTCGATTCAGCTGTCGGCCGATTCGGCAAAATCGACATTTTGTGCAATATTGCCGGCATCGTGGAACTGGATGACGCGGAGAACCTGGCGGAAGACATTTGGGACAAGGTGATGGACATCAATGCCAAAGCCACATTCATGATGTCACAGAAAGTAGGGCGCGTCATGATTGCCAAAGGGGGCGGCAAGATCGTCAACATCGCTTCCCAGGCCGGATTCATCGCGATCGACAGACACGTGGCCTATACGGCCAGCAAGGCGGCTGTCATCGGGATGACCAAGGTGCTGGCGCTTGAATGGGCCGAATTCAACATCAATGTCAACGCCGTGTCGCCTACCGTCGTTCTGACTGAAATGGGCGCCAAAGCCTGGCAGGGAGAAGTCGGCGAGAATATGAAAAAGTCCATTCCCTGCGGCAGGTTCGCCTATCCGGATGAAATCGCGGCCGCCATCATGTTCCTGGCCAGTGAAGGCGCCAACATGATAACCGGTGAAAATCTTGTGATTGATGGTGGATACACCATCAAATAGGGAGGGAAAATCATGCAGTACAGGAAATTTGGAAATACAGGGATTGAAATCTCCGCATTGGGCTTTGGAGCCATGCGGCTTCCGCAGTATGAAGAGAACGGCAAATGGTTCGTCGATGAAGAAAAATCAATCGCCATGTTTCACAAGGCGTTCGAGCAGGGTGTCAACTACGTGGATACCGCCTACGGGTACTGCCACGGAAACAGTGAAATCACCGTGGGCAAGGCGTTGAAAGGCTGGCGGGACAAGGTGTTCCTTTCCACGAAACTGCCGTTGTGGCATGTGAAGGAGACGTCCGATTACCGTCGCCTCCTGGAAGAGCAATTGAAAAAGCTCGATACGGATCACATCGACTTCTACCATTTCCACGGCGCCAGCCAGCAACGGCTGGATGACACCATCCTCCGGTTCAACCTCATCGACGAGATGGTGAAAGCGAAACAGGAAGGACTCATCAGGCACATTTCCTTTTCTTTCCATGATGCGCCTGCGGTAATGAAGACACTGATCGACACAGGCGCATTTGAATCCGTGCTGTGCCAGTACAACCTTTTGGACCGGGCAAATGAAGAGATGCTGGCTTACGCCCATTCAAAAGGAATCGGCACCGTGGTGATGGGGCCTGTCGGAGGCGGCCGTCTGGGCACGCCGTCCGAAGTGCTGAAAACGGCCCTCGGCCGGAATTCCACCTCCACACCCGAAGTGGCTATGCGGTTCGTCCTCTCGAATGAACATGTATCTTGCGCCCTGTCCGGCATGTCCCTGATGGAGCAGGTCGACCAGAATCTTGAGGTGGCCTCCCGTGCAGGTGGATTGACAGGTTCCGAAAAAGAGGCGATTGACAGGATGTTCGAGGAAAATCGAAAGCTGGCCGACCTGTATTGTACGGGATGCGATTACTGCCAGCCATGCCCTCAGAACATAAAGATTCCCCATGTGTTCAGCCTGATGAACTATCACCGCGTCTACGGACTTTCGGAATATGCCCGCGATGAATATTCGAAACTTGGCCCGGACAGCGAGAATGGGGCAACTCCGGATGCCTGCAGCGAATGCGGGCAGTGTGAGGAAAAGTGTCCACAGCACATCCCGGTTCGGGAAAAGCTGAAGGAAACGGTCGCTGCATTGGGGGGAGGGCAGCATTCGTGAAAATAGGCATTTGCACTACGGATTTCACCGCACAGCCCATCGAAATCCTGTTTGAAAAAATATACCGATACGGTTTTGACCAGGTACAGTTTGATTTCGAAACGATTGGTGAAGAAGAAATGCCGGAAAGAATCGACATGTCGCTGACTGACGGTATTCTTGAGGCTGCAGGAAAACGGCGGCTTGATATTGTCGCAGTCAACGGCACCTTCAATATGATTGCCCCGGATCGGAAAGTGCGTGAAAAAGGAATTGCCCGGTTTGAAATCCTTGCGGAGGCCTGTGACAGACTCGGCTGCAAGGTCATTTCCCTGTGCACCGGCACACGGAACACCTTATCCATGTGGAAGCCGCACCCCGACAATTCATCCGGGCAAGCCTGGGAGGATATGCTGGAAACCATGCGGAAAGTTGTCCGGATAGCTGAACAGCATCAGATTACCCTTGGCATCGAAACGGAAGCATCCAATGTCGTTTCAACACCGAAACTGGCACGTCTCCTGCTGGATGAAATGAAATCCCCTTATCTCAAAATCATCATGGACTGCGCCAACCTTTTCCATGAAAACACAGCCTGGCCGGACAATGTGCGGAAAACCATCAAAAACGCGTTTGATCTACTGGGTAATGATATCATCCTGGCGCATGGCAAAGATATCCTTGCTTCGCCAAAGATTAGTTTTACCGCGCCGGGCAAGGGAATCGTGGACTTCGACTATTTTCTGCAGCTGCTGGAACAGTATCGGTTCAAGGGCGGCATGCTGCTCCATGGCATCAAACTGGAAGCCGATATTCCGGGGTGTGTCGCATTCATTCGGGAAAAAATTGCCTTGAGCAGCTATGGGCTTGAAAAAAAATAACTTGCTCAACGGATTCCCCAAAATATCGACCGGACTCGCCATTCTTCTTTGAAAACGACCAAGTGAATTCTTTTATGGCTGCTTATGGAAAAGGAATGGGAGGGAATCCTCATGAAATGGACGGACCTTGTTCCTTCGGAATTCGCCAAACTCGTCAGGGAAGAAAAGGTCTGCGTCGTCCCAATGGGGTCATTGGAGCGTCATGGCGAGCATATTCCATTTGGCTGCGACATGGTGGTTGCGGAGACCCTTGCCGAGGCGGCGGCACAACGGGAACCTTGTGTCGTGTTCCCGGCCTTGTGCGGCTTGATCTGACCCCCGGCCAAGTGGTCGAACCGCTGGACCGTTTCAGCCATTTGCGGCCCAAAGGCATTCACAATGCCCTCTGGTGGTATGCGGACTTCCCTCAGCACATGCTCGGGCTGCCCTCGGCAGCAACGGAAGAAAAAGGGAAAAAAGCAGTGGACCTCATGGTCACGGACATTGCAAGGTCGCTGCGCATCATCAAGGATGACCAGACGGCTCCTACACTGCAAGAGGAATTTCTGGAGAAGGTAAGACGGAAAGGGCATAACTTCTGAGGTTGGAGGTGTTTCCAATTGGAACCAGGGAGTTGGATTGCTATTTATCTGCCGCTGCTTGTTGCCATGATGGCAGCCATGCAGCAGGATGAATATCGGAAAATCCTGATTATCAAACGAAGAAAACGCAGGGGGATTATGAACATGACTAATGAACTGCTGAACAGGCACATCGGGAAACGGTGCAAAATTTCTTCGGGTTCTTACGGTTCGACAGTAACCGGCAGAATCCTCGAAGTAAAAGACAACTGGATCGAAGTGGAGACAGGCAAAGGGCTGCAGCTAGTCAACGCCGAGTTCGTCCAGACTGTAAAAGTGATGGCTGAACGTGCCTGATATCCATTCCTAAATGACGAAAATCACATTGATGTCATGGACAGCCGACTCCGGTGTGATCCATGTCAGATGATGCTGCCCGGGCATGGACACATGGTATGCCTCCGGTACGCCATCATTGAGCGCGACACCGAATTCCGCGGATATGAGGCATGGATCCGGCAAGCCGGAAAGCGGGTGTATTTCCAGATGGATGCCGCCATGGTCCAGCGATGCGCTGTTGTCCGGTCCGGCAGACGGTTCCGACAGGGTATGAAGCAGCCAGGAGATGACAACGGGCTTGTCCGCTTCGATATGATCCTGCACCGCCAGCATGCCGTTCGGATATAGTGTGAAACGCCTGTTCCAGGCTTTCAGCATCGGATAGGCACCCAAAAGATCAAGTTCCGCAAATAGCAAATCTCCCATGTCACAGCATGAAATGATTCGTCCGGTGGCTTTGTGGCTGTTGCTTTCCTGACCCGCGCCGTCCACCAGAATGGCATTGTGGGCCCTTGTGCTGTTTGTCCATTCACGGTGGTGCCGGGTGCCGTATTCTCTTCCGAAATACCCTGAAGGAGATATGAGCGTGTGACCTTGGTGAATCAGCGCAAAGGAGCCTTGATCCGGATGCTGGTGGCTGGCGGTCCCATGTCTGCTGGCCCGGGCCAGAAGCGCCGTATCCTTGTCAGGATTCGCCAAATCGGTGTGCAGGCTGATGAATCCGGCGTCCGGAAAGGAACGTGTCCGCGTCCATCCATCAGCTGGCTCTTCATTGGGGGATATGTCGTTTGAGGGTGTATCGTTGGAGAGAATTTCGCTGGCCGGCTTCCCATCGGGAATGAAGATATCAAGCAGGTGCAGCTTGAATATTTCCGGTGCTGCCGCGTCACGCGCCCATTTTATCGCCAAATCGACACCCGATCGCTGCGCATACAGCCTGTAAGGGTTCTGGGCAAAGAAGCCCGGCCATTCCATGTCGTCGCTGCGGCACCAGTATCCGTCGCAGAACGGATGGCTTTCCCATCCGGGCGGGCTGAAATGAAGGAAAAAGTGGATGACATTCCTGTAAAATGGCCTGTCCAGAAACCGGAAGCCGGAGAATCGCTCCACTGCCATGAAGAACGGCAGATACCACTTGGTGTAGCTGCTGCCGTAAAAGACGCCTTCCGCCCAGCCGCCGTCTGGTCCGCCATAGTGCGGAAAGAAGCTTCCGTAGATGTCCAGAGACAAGGAGAGCCAGCGCTCAAGCGTTTCATGCGGCACGGCGCTGCCCTTGAGGACGAGGGCAGCCTCGCCGAGGTATGCCGGGACCCTGCCCGCATGGGAATTCCCCGGGTTCTGCGCGAAATCCAGGCGCATCAGGAGTTCCTCGCATTGCTGGGCGTAAGCGGCAATTGTCCGCTCGATCCATATTCGCTCTTTTTCAGAAAGCAGATCCCATGCCATGTCATACACGGCGGGCAGGCAGCGGGCAAGGCTGAGGCCCACTTCGTCGCCCCAGGGACCCAGCAGGGAGCACGGACCGGCGGGATTCCAGTCGCATATGGCAAGAAGGCTATCCACCGCGTGCTTTCCGGCCTGTTCATCGCCAAGGAGGGCGTGGCCCAGGGCACAGGCCACAAGGTCACGATCACAGAAATCCCGGTGCCTTCCGAAGTATTCCCTATAGGGAAGGGCACCTTCGTCACGATGAAAACGGGGCGGTTCCGGCATGCCGGACTTCAGTGCAGTCTGGATGTTGCGCTTCAGGGTTTCGATCTCCGCTGGTCTTGTTCTTTTCAGGCCAGATACATCACTGGAGTAAAACAGATGTCGGGGATGTTCCATCGGCACAGACTCCAGCACGCTTGCTGCAGTGGGTCTCAAGAATCGGACCGCACCGGGAACGATTTCGAAGGCAAGCCACCCTCTCTCCATTTCCCCGCCAATCAGATTCCATTCATAATGTCCGGGTTCCAGCAGGATGTCGGGAACCATGTAATTCTTATCCGATATGCCTTTCCACACAGTTGACCCGGCTTCATCGCGAATCAGGATTTCATAGGCCTTTACCCCATCCACTTTCAGCCAACAGAAGGAAGGCGGGTTTTCCCCGATTTTTTCCCCGCTGCGCGGAGAGGGGAATATCTGACCGGGAGAGGTGCGTTCCTGCAGCATGGGCTTCATGTTGCCGCCTCCGGTTCGGAAGAGCTCTTCACCGGCATGGAAGAGCCATTCTTCGCTCCTTTGGAATCGTCTGCCATACCATGAACCATTTCGCGGGTAACAACTTCACGGCTAAAATCATCGTCTGCCGTCCCATGAACCATTTCGCCTGCAGGCTTTTCGTCTTTCGATACACGGTGAAGCCAGTGATACACGCCCGTTTCCGGGTCGATGCGGCCTGCCATCACTGCAGGCACGCCAGCCATGATGGCATAATCCGGAGTACTTTTCGTAACGACCGCATGGGCGCATATCAGGTTTGCCTTCCCGATTTTCACGCCGGCTGTCACCGTGACTCCGCTGGCCAGCCAGGATCCTTCCCCAATCACGATGCTGTCATCCGATTCGGAACCAGTCCGCGCGCTGAACCAGCCCGTGGCGGGGTCGAACTTGTGGTGACCCGCCGTAATGGAGCAGTGCGGCCCAATCAGCACATTGTTCCCGATGGTGACCGGTCCGTTCAGATAACAGTAGAGGCCGATGAAAATGTTGGATCCGATTCGATCGGGATTCACCCTGACAATCGCTCCCGGAGCAATTTTCACATCGCGTCCGCCAAAGCCCAGCACCTCGGCGCGCTTGCTGTTGTCTTCATGATTGTCGGACTGGTTGGCGTACCGGGTCAGGAGGGCGAACATCTCATCCGTCAAGGGCAGCAATTCAGCCATATTTCCTCCTGGTATGGAATTCTTGTTTGCATTCTAAGGTTAGCATCACTCATATTTCGGTAGAATGCAAGAAGATCGTGAATGAGGTATTTTGAACCGGAGGAGGATTCTGTGGCGGATATCCTTTTCATGCGGTAGAATCTGTTGTAGAACCTATATGAGAGAACAATCTGTTTTCCTGATGAAGCGGATTGTCATGGGAGGGCGCGCAATGCTTGTACGCAACTATTTGACTATCGGCCTGAGTGAAACGGAGGCCATGCATGATGGTATCGGGAAGGCTATGCATGCGACGGTCTTTGGACGTGATGACTTCAAATCGGGAATCAGTTTCCTGAACCGTACTATCCTTGCCGCAGGCTCATCCATAGGATTGCATACCCACGGGGACGACGAGGAAATCTACATGGTGCTGGAAGGAAACGGGAAAATGACTGTCAATGGGGAAATCCGCGACGTCACATCCGGCGATATCATCGTCAATCCCCCGTTCGGCACCCACGGACTGGAGAATGGACCTGACGGAGACATGCGCCTGTTGGTTTGGGAGGTTAGAAAATGACGGGCACCCGCATGAATCCCAAGGAGAACGCCCGTCGCATCATTGAATTCAACTCTCCGGAACGGATTGTCACCGGCATGCCATCATTCGGCATCGGATACCATGGCGCGAATCACCAGGGCTATGGCGACACGGAGATGGATAACGGGCACGATCGCCCGGTCGGCGCAAAATGGCACGACATCTGGAATACCGTGTGGCATAAGGAGTACCCGGATGTCATGGGTTTTCCGAAAGGGAATCCGTTGGCTGAAATGGACGCCTTGCGCGGATATGCATGGCCGGACCCGGATGATGAGCGGATTTGCGGAAAGATATACCGGAATGCCGAAGCCTTTCATGAAAAGGATACGCGGTTCCTGACCGGCAGCCATCGGGATACGCTGTGGGAAAAAGCCTACATGCTGGTCGGGATGGAAAACATGATGGCTTATTTTTATACGGATCCGTCGTATGCGAAGGAAATCCTGCATCATATCATGGATTTCCAGCTTGGCATCGCCTGTCATTATGAAAAGGCCGGGGTTGAGATGGTTGATCTAGGAGATGACCTTGGAACCCAGCAAAGCCTGATTTTGAGTCCCGAAATCATGGAGGAGTTCCTTGTCCCGGAATATCGGCGGCTGTTCAGCTTCTACCGGGAGCGGAACATCCTGATCGGCTTTCATTCCTGCGGGCATGTGGAACCCGTCCTGAAGACGCTCCTCGAATTGGGCGTGGATGTATTGAATCCTGTTCAAGCCACGGCGAACAATTTGTCGAACGTCTTCCGGATGACGCATGGAAAAATGGCGCTGTCAGGGGGCATATCGACCGGCCTTGTAATGGATGGCCCGGTGGGCCTGATTCGGGAAGAAGTGAAAAGAGTCATCGGCGTCCTGGGCAAGGATGGCGGGTACTTCTGCGGGCCGGACCAGGGCATGCCGTTTCCGGAAAGCCACATTCAGGCGCTGCATGAAGCGGTGGAAGAATTCGGGCGGTATCCCCTGGATGATTGACTTTTCCGGATCTTCGCATGGACATTCCAATGCCATGGCAGACTTTACATGCTTCGCGGAGAATCACCAGGAAGACCTGTATTTGTGCCCAATACTCGGCGAAGATTATACACCAACAGCACAAATACAGGGCAGGCTTTACATGCTTCGCGGCGAACCACCAGGAAGACCTGTGAATGCGTCCAAGTTTATTGGTTTATGTTATTTGAACGACGCATTTACAGGGCAGAAAGCAGGTGCTGAACAATGAAAAATGGAAAATTGAAAATTGCCGTGGTCGGTCTTCGCTTCGGCGGCGAATTTCCATCCATATACAGAGACCATCCCGATATATTCGAAGTCGCAATCTGCGACCGGGACGAAAGACTGCTGAATGAGTTCGGGGACCGGTTCGGATTTGAGAACCGCTTTTCGGACTTCGACAGACTGCTGGATTCGGATGTGGACGCAGTCCATATAGTGACCAATATCCATACTCATCACGATTTGACGGTGAAAGCGCTGAATGCCGGCAAACATGCTGCCTGCACGGTGCCGATGGCCACGACCCTTGAAGAACTGCAGGCGATTGTTGTCGCCCAGAAGGCCAGCGGAAAAAACTACATGATGATGGAAACGACAATCTTCACATACCAATGCCTATACGTCAGGGAACTGATGGATCAGGGGAAAATCGGAAATGTGCAATACCTGAGGGGTGTTCATTTTCAGGACATGGAGGGGTGGCCCCCCTATTGGTTGGGATTGCCTCCCATGCATTACGCGACGCATGCGATAGCCCCGCTGCTGTATCTCAGCGAGTCCGTCGCCGAATCGGTGAGGTGTCTCGGATCAGGAACCATGCGGGAAGAACTGAAAAAGCAGTTCGGAAATCCTTTCCCCGTTGAGACCGCCATGATCAAAATGAAGGACAAATCCCTTGCTGCCGATGTGACGCGGTCCCTGTTCGAAACGGCGCATGAATATGTGGAGGCATTCACAATCCTCGGAGACAAAATGTCCTTCGAGTGGAACTATGAAGAGGAAGAGCCGCATATTTACGAGTTTTCTGACAAATTGGCAGAAACAGGCCTTGGATCCAGGGGGCGCGGCATAAAGACATCCACGGTAGAATGCCCGGATTATCAATCCCGCCTGCCTGGGCCGATTCAAAAATACACCAAGGCGCATACCATCCTGGATCCGGCCAATCCCCATTTGTCCATTCGGCAGGGCGGTGGTCATCACGGTTCCCATCCCCACATGGTTCATGAATTTGTCAGAAGCATCGTTGAAAAGAGGAAGCCGCTCATTGATGCGGCCACTGCCGCCAATTGGACGGGAACCGGCATCTGCGCACACGAATCCGCCATGCAGGGCGGGAAGGAAATTGTGATTCCGAGTTTCGGATGACTACAGGCTGACTGCGATCACCGGATGCTTTTGATTTCATGCGTCTTTCTCGAGCAGGGCTGCCCGACTTGAACCGAGGCTTGAAGTCGAATCACAATCATCGTCAATTCCTGCCTGCATCATGGATAAGGGAATCTATATCCCAACGGCGTTGGAAAACGGCAAAACGGTTGCAGGTTTGCCGGACAGCTGGCAACTTCACTTGAAATTCCTTTCGCGGGGGATTGCATGCCAAAGTACACTGCTTGTCTTGAAGTCCGATGACAAGGATAGCCTTGTCATTGCAAATTCGCAAGACTCCCTGGAATGCAGGATTCATACGGATGCCAGGGCCACCCCTATATGCCTTGTCTTGCCGTGGCAGGATGCGGTTGGAAACTGCGGGATGGCTGGCGGCGATTGTTCAGGGATTTCAGGAATGGCTGACGGCAATTGCACGGGAGCATCGGACACGATCGATGGCGAACATACGGAGCATGAACTCACAGTCATAATCCGTCCACATCATGCCGCCATGCATGTTGACGGCGTCCTGGCCGATGAAGACTGGCCTTTGGGGGCTTTTCGCGGCAACGGGTCCTTTGCTGT
Source organism: uncultured Oscillospiraceae bacterium (assembly GCA_964522755.1). Taxonomy (GTDB): domain Bacteria; phylum Bacillota; class Clostridia; order DSM-8532; family DSM-8532; genus JAEWSN01. Next base: position 12,633 of record CAZFWQ010000069.1, read on the forward strand.
CGCACTTCACGAAACGGTCATATCCGCAAAACTTGCCACCGTGTGCGAAAGCCTTGAACCGGAACCGGATGTAATTGAAAGTTTCACAGGCTCCGCTGACAATTGGCGGCCGGCCGGACACAACACGGGTGTAGGCGATTGCATGCCCTGGTTTCATGAAGGCCGGTTCCACTTGTGCTACCTCTTCGACAGGCGCGGGCACAGGAGCAAATACGGGTTGGGCGCGCACCAGTGGGCCCACATTTCATCAATGGATCTGAAAACGTGGGATATCCATCCCATGGCCATCGCCATCGACAGCCAGTGGGA
>CAZFWQ010000070.1:0-6571 GCA_964522755.1 uncultured Oscillospiraceae bacterium
TGGATCCCGGGCGCGCCAATGTCGTTCCACCATAGCGCAACAGTCGAATGCCTGTCGCTCCAGGAGGCCGACGGCAGTGTGTAGGGCACCAGGTTGTCAAGGCTTATGTTGGCCATGTGCACAACCTCATTACGCCAAGCACGACCCTATGAACGCTAGAACTAACATTGCGATGCTATTCACTTTATTGTTGAGTATTCTTCAAAATCTTCTGCATTTATCAATGGCATCAAACATTGCCCTGACATTTTCAGTTGGCGTTTCAGGCATGATGCTATTGCTTGGCGTATAGATGAACTTGCCCTTCGATGGTTCAAAGAGTTTTGTGATATCCTCCACTTCGCGAGCTACTGTTTCAGGCGTACCTTGCGTAAGGTTGCTCTGCACATCAAGTCCGCCAAAAAAGGTGATTTTCCCACGGTACCTTGCAGAGAGTTCTTTCAGGTCAACCGCTGCAGTTTGCAGATTGCCAATCACATCAAGACCGATGTCTATCAGTTCAGGAACAATCGCGTCCATACAGCCGCATGAATGCATCCAGACATCCATGCCGGCTCCATGGGCTTCATCAATCATATCGGCATAGGCCGGCTTGAAGAATTTCTTCCATGAGGCAGGTGAAATCTGTAATCTGTCTTGCATGCCCCAATCATCAGCCAGATAAACTGCATCAACTCCAGAACATTTAGCCGCTCTGATTGATCTGAGTGTGAACTCCTTCAGGTCATGTAATAAGCGCAGAAACATCTCCTCTTCAAGCGCGATGTCCATCCATAATTCTTCCATGCCATAAAGCATATACATGCGTTCATAAAATGTCCGCCATATATTCATGGTTACATAGCGGTCGGGATGATTACATACAATTTCGGCAGCAGCATTTTCAAAAAAACCGTTTGCAACAACAGGAATACATTTCTCCTTGTATTCCTCCCACTCATCAATCGTATGTATTATGGGCGCGGTCGGGTGCGCACCCACGCCTGTCGGCGCATGACGAAAACGGCATCCCCAGTCATCAGTGAATTCATCGGCTGCAAGCTGCGGTTCGACTGATCTCTTAATAAACTGCGGAAATGAGTATACAATGTCGTCAGGATACTTTGTCTTCATTTCAGCAACAAATTCCATGTTTGTTTTGATAAAGTCCGTATCATACCAGTGAAAAACCGCAGGGGCTATTGCACAATGATCTCCTCTTAAACAAGCCTTGATTTCTGATTTGCTTAGCATCATTGCTGCTCCTAAACACGCCTGGTTTCATTCAGTTATAAGTTCATGTTCCAAACTTTAAAATCCTCAAAGACTGCCCGACCCGATTCACAAATGAAACCCCAATTACCAGACAATTTTTCTGGCATGCTATAGCATTGGATCAACAAATCATCCCTATAAATCTCCAACATGGTTTTTCTGAACAAGATGCGCAGATGATGCCGCTTTTCAGCCGCTATGCCTTTATTTACCCGTTCCATGGTCTGGCAATTATTATATCGCATATGCTTGAAATGCATAAGTTCCGTGATGCCTGAAGTTAACATCATGACGCCATACGCGGTATCCGGTTTTCCTTCCGGTTCCAAAAAGATACCCAGTCCACCCCAGCGACCGACGGTTGGACATATTGTGACATATCCCTCGATGACTGCCCCGGCGTTCGTATCAAGTTCATTTTTCATGCGGTATATGGCGCCACTTACAGGTTCATCAACCTGCAGCCGTCGCTCTTCCATTAGATGGTCTTCTACCTGGTCAACGGGATAAACTCGAGAAGACTCAAGAAAATTGATCTGCAATAACTTTCCCTTGCATGACTCATTGCCCAACCAGTAACCTGGATGCAGATCTCCAGCAGCATCTATTACGCAGCTTTTGAGAGGCGCCATCCAGATTTTGGCCGTTTCGGAGACCTTTTCAATTGAATGATGATTGATCAGCAGTTCTTGAGGGGTGCGATAGAATCGAGTAAAATAAGTGCCATTGGAAACAAGAAGTCGATAGGCATGGGTGGCCGGCCTGAAAGGACCTAGTGGCGATTTGGCTGTAAACAAATACATGCCGGATGGTGTTTGAATTTCATAGCCGCTGATTTGTCTTTCCCCCAAGCCCTGTTCACTATAGCCCAGCATCAGGTAATACGTATCATTTATTTTCTCAATGGCCCCGACTTCACCAACATTCGTGATCGGCCAGTCACCCCATTCAATAGTCGGCGGGGGACAGGCACTCCAATGAAGACCATCATCCGACTCGAGCATACCGATCGATTCGTAGTTCATACCTCGGATCTTATTCCAAGGGCGAGCGGTAAGATATCCGTAGAAGCCTCCTCCAGGTCTGGCGATGGTCCATATGCAGTCCCAGCGACCCTTGGGGGTATCATCATACCATCTGGCATCTGGAGCAGAACGAAATTCATCTTCAAGAATTTGCCAATGCAATAGGTCATTGGATTGAGCAAAGAAGATATTCTGAACGTCATTTCTTGACTCCGAAAAATTTAGTACAAATCCCTGTTCAGTTTTCCAGGTTGATCCGGTTCCCAGCCAGACAGCATCTTCCCTTTTATGAATGATCGGTCCAACTTCCTGATAATGAACGCCATCTTCTGATACAGCTATCGACATGCCATCCCAAGCCCCAGATTCTTGTTCGCTCTTATGCAGGTAGAAAAGGTAATGCTTATCTTGATGATAAAAGAGCCAAGTGTCCCACATTTCACCTACTTGTCGAGGTTGATAAAACATATTGCACCACCTTTTTTGAGATTCATATCTACTTGCTGGCCCTTGTAAACAAGGTTATTCATTTGATAATTACGTCCGACGACCATCCATTCCTTTGGAAAATGAGCTCTCCCTGCACCAGAATCTGAAGCCCAGCGGTGGAATCGAGCGGATGATACCGCTTTTGTTGCTTATCAATGAGTGCCATGGATTGTCCGGATAACCATGCGGAGTATAGTCTTGCAGTGGAAATGATTGTGCTTCGTATTTATTCTCACCATGCTCGGTACCCTGTTCAACCCTTGATTGCTCCCAGGGAAATTCCCTTGACAAAGTAACGCTGCACAAAAGGATACACCAAAAGCATGGGCGCCACCGAGACAACGATCACACACGCTTTCATCTGCGCTTCATTGGCAGATCCCGAAATAACTTTGTATTCTCCCATCCGCAGCAGGGTCTCCTCAAGCGGCTGCATATGGTTTCCCACCAGTATGTCTCGCACTATCATCAGCATGACCTGCTTGCTCCGATCTGGAACATACAGGTAATTGCTGAACCACTCCTGCCAGTTTGCCACTCCGACCCATAATGCGATGGTTGCCATTACCGGAGTCGACAACGGCAATATGATGGAGAAAAAAACCCTTAGGTAGGATGCTCCATCAATTCTCGCAGACTCCTCCATGGCTTCAGGCAATGTAATGAAGAAATTCCTCATGATGAAAACGTTGAATGCATTTGCTAGTCCCGGCAGTATCATTGCCCATACCGTATTGAACAGGCCAAGCTGTCTCACCAATATGTACCCGGGTATCAATCCGCCTGAAAAAAACATTGTGACAAGCACGAATGCAGTGGCAAATTTATTAAGCGGCATCGCCTTCTTGGACATAGGGTAAGCCATTGATGCGGTGATGATGGTGGAAAGGACAACAGCAAGAATTGTTCTGATGATCGTGTTCAAATATCCTCGCCATAAAGAATCAAACCTGCTCATTACTCTCCAGCCAGTAAAATCCATGTCATTGGGGAATAAATATACCTTTGCCTTCCAAATATAAGCAGGTGATGAAAACGACACGATCACCTGGGCGTAAAAAGGATACAGGGTGATGATTATTATAAGGACCATCAGTGTGTAATTGCAGAGGTCAAACAGATTGGTTTTTCTGAATTTTGAGCTTGAATACCGCATGCTCGAATCCCCTCACCATAATGAATAATCGTTGCCTTGCAATTTTAAAAATAGTTGGAACTTGCGATCAATAATATGGCGACTATCGACTTGAGCAACCCGACTGCTGTGGTAAAACTATATTTTTACTCACTGATGCCACGTCTGAAAAGGGACAGGTCCGCGCATCTGTGATTCAAAGAGAATCATCTGCGATTTCCTTTACAGAACCTTGCTCTCTTCTGCGCGGAAATACGGCCGGAACTAGGAGTCGAAATCGCGAACGGCCTCAAACATCGCAAGGATGTTTTCCGGCGGGACGTCCGCCAGGATGTTGTGGACCTGCTGGAAGACGAATCCTCCACCGGGAGCCATGATCCCGATGTTCTCCCGCACATGGCTTCGCACCTGCGCAGGCGTCCCATGAGGCAGGATGAATCGGGTATCGCACCCCCCGCCCCAGAAGACCAGATCCCTGCCGAACTCCCTCTTCAATCCCGCCAGCTCCATGTCCTTGCAGTTGAACTGCACCGGATTGATGATATCCAGGCCTGCCTCGATCATGTCCGCAAGAAGAGGCCGGACTCCACCGCAGCAGTGGAGGCTGACCTTGATGCCGGGACGGAGCTTCTTCGCATGGTTCCACAACATCGCATGCCGGGGCTTGAAGAATTCACGGTACATCCTCGGGGAAATCTGTGGTCCCGTCTGCATCCCCAGGTCGTCGCCGAACCCGATGATGTCGATGAAGTCGCCGACCGCGCCCAGATACGCTTCCATGTTGGCCATGTGGTACTCGGTCAGGCGGTCGAGGAAGGCGTGGATGCGATCTGGATCAGCGGCGATTTCATAGAGGAAGTTGTCGATCCGGAACAGGAATTCCCCGATTTCGATGAGATTGCCTCCGAAGGTGCCGTAGATCGCTCTCTTCGTGGAGGCTCGCAAGGCCTTGGCGCCTTCCCTTCGGATCATCCTCCCGGGTCCGTCCAGACCTGCTGGGGCGGGGGGGATCCCCAGTCTGGCCCACATGACCTGCTGCAGGTCGTGCGAAAGTCCCTCGAAGGTGCGGTCGTCGCGATTCGCAAGGGGAAAGCAGGTCTGTTCGAAGAAGTGGCACCCGTTCTTCTGGATGCAGATGACCTGTCCTTCGTCGCCTCGGACCAAAGATCCTTCTTCGCTCTTCTCCACTTGAATGAAGGCGGGGATTCTACAGGGAGTCCCGTCCTGTAGAAACCAATCCTGCCAGGCATCTTCCTGTTTGTAGCCGTCGTGACCGACTTCGACGACATCGGCTCCGACGATGTCCAGCACGTCATCCTCGACCAACGCCAGTTGCTGGATGAAGTCATAGACATACAGAGGGCTGGGTTTCAGCCCCAGAAACTCCCGGAGCCGCTTGTACGCTTGTACCGTGATGCCACTCGACCGATGTCCGTTGAAGTCGATGGGAATCCTGTCCGGCTTCCGATGATCCAAAGCAGTCGCGATCCGTTCTCTTGAATCCATGTCCGACCTTCCTTTCTACTCATACGCCGTTGAACTCCATCGCGAACTCATGCATGGCGAGGATGTTTTCCGCTTTTAAATCACATCGGAAGCTCAATCACATGTCTTTCTTCACATTCCTATCCTTTGACTGATGCATTGAGTCCAGAATCAATCCCGTTTTATAAGTTCATTTCCCAAACAACAAAATCCTCGAATACTGCCAGACCCGATTCGCAGATCAATCCCCAATTCCCTGATGGTTTCGCTGAGAGGGTATAGCATTGGATCAACAAATCATCCAGATAGACTTCAAGCATGGTCTTTCGGAACAATACGCGCAAATGATGCTTTGTCCCAGCGGTTATTCCAGCTTCAACTCTCTCTCTATGGCGGAAATGACCCCCATCCTCCCATGAAAATATCATATCCGAGAATTCTGTTTGACCTCTTGTTTCCAACATGATCCCATTTGCATTAATCGTACCCTCCTCAAGTTCCAGATAGATTCCCGCTCCTCCCCAACGCTTTTGAGATGGATGAAGTGTGATGTATCCCTCAATGACTGCTCCGATTTCCGAATCGATCTTGTTATCCATTCTGTAGATTGCACCGCGCGTGGGTTCGTTGATCTGTAGGCGCCATTCTTCGACAACATGGTCTTCGAGCGTGTTCTTGGGAAAAGCGCGTGCAGACTTGCGAAAATCCACTGGCATTGACTTTCCTTTGCAAACCTCATTCCCTTTCCAATAACCAAGGCGCATATCCTTGGCCTCATCAACGACTGTGCTTTTTAGTGGTGGCATCCAGATCGGAGAACCATCCCCTCTTTTGGCAATCGAATGATGATTGACAAGAAGCTCATGTGGCGTTCGATAGAATCTGGTGAAATACGTGGCATTGTTGACCAGAAGACGATAGGCTTTTCGTGAAGGAGAGAAAGGCCCGTCAGGTTTATCAGATGAAAAAAGATACATTCCGCCGTTGAGTCCCAGCTCCCCACTAACCTGTCTTTCGCCGAGACCTACTTCTGAAAATCCCACCATCAAGTAATACCTGTCATTGATTCGTTCGACGGCACCTATTTCACCAACACTCATTACCGGCCAGTCTCCCCAGTCAATGACCGGAGGTGGACATGCGTGCCAGTTGAGACCATCATCCGACTCCACCATACCGAAGG